>NZ_VRVH01000200.1:0-8505 GCF_008040095.1 Methylobacterium sp. WL6
GCCGCAACAGGGCGGCGCCGGCGGGGTCGCGTTCGGCGAGATCGGCGTGCAGCGCCTCGGTCGGGCGGCCCTCGCTCTCGGAGCGGATCGCGGCGCGCACGGCCTCCGGCACCGGCGGGAGGTCGGACAGGCCCTCCTCCAGGCTGCGGAAGTACAGCCCGGTTCCGCCGACGAAGACGGGCAGTCGCCCGTCGAGACCGGCCAGCAGCGACGCGGCGTCCCGCGCGAAATGCCCGGCAGAGTAGTTCACCGCCCCGTCGACATGCCCATAGAGGCGATGCGCGACGCTTGCCTCCTCCGCCAGCTCCGGTCGCGCCGAGAGGATGCGCAGGTCGGCGTAGACCTGCATCGAGTCGGTGTTGACGACGATCCCGCCGTGACGGAGCGCCAGCGCCGTCGCAAGCGCCGACTTGCCCGACGCGGTCGGCCCTGCAATGAGGATCGCCTCCGGCCGCCCCTGCGACGACGCACTTGAAAGCGGCAACACGAAATCGTCGGCTCCGATGACCCTTGTCGCGACCCTGATAGCAAACGAGGCCCGCCCCGCCATCACCGATGCGGTGCTGGCCGAGGCGCGCCTGGTTCTCGCGACCGAGCATCAGCCGCGCATCCTGCACGGCGAGGTCGCCGCCGAGTTGCTGGTGCCGGGGGCTGCGGTCGCCGCGCCGGCCTTCACCGCGCGGTTGCGGACGGCGCTCGCGGGCGAGCCGATCGACGTCGCGGTGCTGCCGGCGGACGCCCACCGGCGCAGGCGCCTGTTCCTCGCCGATATGGACTCGACCATGATCGAGCAGGAATGCATCGACGAGCTCGCCGACACGATCGGCCTGAAGCAGCAGGTCTCGGCGATCACCGAGCGCGCGATGCGCGGCGAGATCGCCTTCGAGCCCGCTCTGCGCCAGCGCGTCGCCCTGCTTCGCGACGTGTCGGCCGGCGTCGTCGACGCGCTGATCCGCGACCGGCTGACCCTGACGCCGGGCGGTCGCACGCTCGTGCATACGATGAAGGCGCACGGCGCATGCACCTGCCTGGTGTCGGGCGGCTTCACGCTGTTCACCGGGCCGATCGCCGAAGCGCTCGGCTTCGACGAGCATCACGCCAACCGGCTCGGGCTCTCGGACGGGCGCCTGACCGGCCTGGTGGACGACCCCATCGTCGGGCGTGCCGAGAAGCGCGCGACGCTGATCGCGCTCCGCGATGGCCTCGGACTGGACGTAGCGGAGACGATGGCGGTCGGCGACGGGGCCAACGACCTCGACATGCTCGGCGAGGCGGGCCTCGGCGTGGCGTTTCGCGCGAAGCCGGCTGTGGCCGCCGCGGCGCGCGCCCGGATCGAGCACGGCGACCTGAGCGCGCTGCTCTACCTGCAGGGCTACATGGCGAGCGAGTTCGTCGCCTGACCGCCGTCAGTGCAGGCTGCGGACGAGCGCGACGACCGCGCCGAGGATCGCGACCGTCTGGAACCCGATCATCCCGAACATCCACTTGATGATGTCGGACTTCGCCGTAGCGATGTCCGCCTTCGTCGAGAGGCGCAGCGCATCGATGTCATGTCGGACCGCGACGATGTCGGCCTGCGTCGTCACGCGGAACGCTTCGATGTCGTGCCGGACATCCGCGACGTCGGTCTTGGTCGGAATGCCGCTGGCGAACACCTCGGACATGGCGTCCGCCATCCCCTCCGCCTGCTCCGGCGTGAGGTGAGCGTTCTCGCGCAGCTTGCGCGCGAACTTCAACGTATCGAAGGCGATGACGTTCACGGGACCGGCCGGCTCGCGCGCGGGCATCCGCAGGATGCCAAGGGTGACGGGTTCGGTCCTTGCAGGCAAGGTATCCGCCGGCTTTCGTCCGCCACCAAAGAGAACGCCGCCGCCCGGATCGGGCGGCGGCGTCGGTTCGTGCCGTTATCTTGGCGAAAAGGTCAGTCCAGGCCGATCGCCACGAACCGGACGTCGCCGGTCGCGCTGGCGACCAGCAGAAGCACCGACTTGCGGGAATCCTTGCGAAGAGCCTCGACGCGCTTGGTCACGTCGGCCGGCGTGTTGACCGCCTCCTGCCCGACCTCGACGATGACTTCGCCCGGCTGGATGCGCTTGTCGGCCGCGGTCGAGTTCGGGTCGACGCGGGTGACGACCACGCCCTTCACGCCGTCCTTGATGCTGTACTTCCGGCGAAGCTCGTCGGTGAGGCCCGAGAGGTTGAGGCCGAGCGCCTGACGCGTGGCGCTCTCGGCCTCGGGCTGGCGGAGGTTGGCGAGCTGCGGCTTGTCGCTGTCCTCGAGACGGCCGAGCGTCACGGCCTTGGTGCTCTCCTCGCCCTTCCGGACGACGACGACGTCGACCTTCTGCCCGACCGGGGTCGAGGCGACGATGCGCGGCAGGTCGCTCGAGGCCTTCACCGCCGTGCCGTTGAACTTGACGATCACGTCGCCGACCTCGAGACCCGAGGTCTTGGCCGGCCCCTTCTCGTCGACGCCGGCGATCAGCGCGCCCTTGGCGCCCCCCTTCAGCCCGAGCGCTTCGGCGGTGGCGTCGTCCACGTTCTGGATGCGCACGCCGAGCCAGCCGCGACGGACCTCGCCGAACTCGCGGAGCTGGTCGATCACCGGCTTGGCCGAGCTCGACGGAACCGCGAAGCCGATGCCGACGGAGCCACCGGTCGGCGACAGGATCGCCGTGTTGATGCCGATCACCTCGCCGTCCATGTTGAACAGCGGGCCGCCCGAATTGCCCTTGTTGATGGCCGCATCGGTCTGCAGGTAGTTGTCGTAGGGACCGGACTCGATGTTGCGGCCGCGCGCCGAGACGATGCCGGCCGACACCGAGCCGCCGAGGCCGAACGGGTTGCCGATCGCGATGACCCAGTCGCCGGCGCGCATCTTGTCCGAATCGCCGAACGGCACCGCCTTCAGCGGGCGCTCAGCCGTCGGCTTCACGCGCAGCACGGCGAGGTCGATCTTGGAATCCTTGCCGATGATCTCGGCCTTCAGCTTCGTGCCGTCATGCAGGATCACCTGGATGTCGTTGGCGTCGCCGATGACGTGGTTGTTCGTCACCACGATCCCGGACGCGTCGATGATGAAGCCGGAGCCGAGCGAGCTCGACTTGCGCTGCTGGCGCGGGTTGTCGCTCTCGCCGCGCTGCTCCGGGCCGCCGCGCCCGCCACGCTTGTTGAAGAATTCCTCGAACAGATCCTCGAACGGGGTCCCGGGCGGCAGCTGCGGGCCGGCGCGGTTGCCGGGGCGCGCTTCGACGGTGGTCGACGCCGAGATGTTGACCACTGCGTCGTCGACCTTCTCCGCGAGGTCGGCGAGCGAATCCGGGCCCTTGGCATAGGCCGGCATCGCAACGGACGAGGATGCGATCAGGATCGCGGCGGCGACGGACCGCGCGGAGCGGCGGAACCGGGCGAGGGAATGCGCGGGCGCGCTCGCGGCGGGGTGCATGATCGACCTCTTCAAGAACGCGTTTCCGGTGCTGTCGGGTGCCGCCGATCGGCGGCTGGCGGTTCGATGGCCGCCTTAAGATCGGCGGCGGCCCGCCCCGTTCAAGGGCGGGCCGCCTGCGTCATGGTCAGCGTGCCGGGCCGGTCGAGCCGGTCGTCGCTGCCGGGTCGGACCCGCGCGGCGCCCCGCCCTGCGCCGCCTTGCCCTGCGGATCGCTGAAGTAGCGGAAGAAGTCCGAGTTCGGGCTCATCACCAGCCGGGTCTCGTTCCCCTTCAGCCCAGTCTCGTAGGCCTGCATCGAGCGATAGAAGCTGAAGAAGCCCGCATCCTTCCCGAAGGCCTCCGCGAGGATGCGGTTCTTGTCAGCGTCGCCCTGACCGCGCAGCTTCTCCGCCGTCTGGGTCGCGTCGGCGAGAATCACGGTCACGTCCCGGTCGGCCTTCGCCTTGATCGTCGCGGCGATCTGGTCGCCGTTGGCGCGGATGTCGGCGGCCTCGCGCTCGCGCTCCGTCTTCATCCGGCGATAGACCGCGACGCTGTTCTGGGCGGGCAGGTCGACGCGGGTCATCCGCAGGTCGACGATCTGCACGCCGAGCGCCTTGGCCTCCCGGTTCACGTCCTCCTGGATCTGGTTCATCAGGCGGGTGCGCTCGGTCTTGACGATGGCGTCGCGTGTCGAGCGCGCCAGGACGTTGCGCAGGGACGAGTTGGTGAAGCTCGCGAGGCGCTGGTTGGCCAGCGCGACGTTGTTCACCGACTGGTAGAACCGCAGCGGATCGACGATCCGGTAGCGGGCAAAGGCGTCGACCTCGAGGTTCTGCCGGTCGGCGGTCAGGAGCGTCTGCACCGGCAGGTCGAGGTCGAGGACGCGCTTGTCGAAGAGCACCACGTTCTCGACGAAAGGCAGCTTGAAGTAGAGCCCGGGCTTGTCCTCGCCGGTCTGGTTCAGGACGGCGCGGACGCGGCCGAACTGAAGCACCAGCGCCTGCTGCATCTGCCCGACGGTGAAGACCGAGGCATAGAAGGCGAGTGCGAGGGCGGCGGCGACGACCGCCGAGCCCGTGCGGATGGCCTGTGCGTTCATCGGGCCGCTCCATTGGTCTGCGCCGGGGCGGGGGTGCGGGACCCGAACTCGGCCAGCGGCAGCACCGGCACGACGCCCGCGGCACCGGTCGCGCCGGAGCCAGCGACGCCCTGATCGATGATCACCTTGTTCACGGAGCCGAGCACCTTCTCCATCGTCTCCAGGAAAATCCGCTCGCGGCTGATCGCCGGGGCGGTCTTGTAGGAGGCGTAGACCTCGTCGAAGCGCGCGGCCTGGCCCGTCGCGTCGGCGGTCGCCTTGGTCTTGTAAGCTTCCGCCGCCTGGACGATCTGCGAGGCACGGCCGCGGGCCTGCGGGACCTCGCGGCTGGCATAGGTCTTGGCCTCGTTCTGCGCCGTGTCGGCGTCCTGCTGGGCCGCGTTCACGTCGATGAAGGCGGGCCGGACTTCCGGCGGCGGGTTGACGCTAACGAGCTGCACCACCTCGATGCGCACGCCGGCGCCGTACTCGTCGAGCGCGTTCTGGGTGATCTCCTTGACCTCCTGCGCGACGCTCGACTGCTCGTTCGTCAGGATCGCCTGGATGTTGCGGCGGCCGACCACCTCGCGCATCGCGCTCTCGGCGATCGCCTTGATCGTGCCTTCCGGGTTCTGGAGATTGAACACGTAGTCCGAGGCCTTGAGCGGGTTCACGCGCCACTGCACCTCGAAGTCGAGGTCGACGATGTTCTCGTCGCCCGTCAGCATCAGGCTCTCGTCCGGCATGTCGCGCGAGCGCGCCTGGGTTCCGCCGCCGGAGCGGAAGCCGACCTGGATCGAGTTCACCTGGCCGACGTTCGGCTTGATCACGCCGCCGACCGGATAGGGGAAGTTGTAGCGCAGACCCTCGCCCTTGGAGCCGACGTAGCGCCCGAAGATCGTCTCGATGCCGACCTGGTTGGGGGCGACGGTGTAGAAGCCGGTCGCGAGCCAGAGGCCCACCGCCAAGGCGCCGATCACAACGAAGCTCTTGCCGCCGCCGAGCGAGCCGCCCGGCATCACGCCGCGCAGGCGGTCCTGGCCGCGGCGCAGAAGATCCTCGAGATTGGGCGGTGTCTTGCCGCCACCGCCACCGCCGCTGCCCCAGGGGCCGCCGCCATTGCCGCCGCCGCCACGACCCCAGGGACCTCCCCCGCCGCCACTGCCGCCGCTCTGATTGCTCCAAGGCATGCTAGCCGTCTTCTCCTGCCTGCTGCGGGATTGCCCGCGCGCCAACGGTTCGAACCGCCCGAACGGCCCGCGACCGTGTCCAAACCTGCCCGGATGAGGCAGCCACCGGAACGAGCGGAGGCCTACGCACCTGCGAGGGACCGTCGCCTGCTGTCAAGGCAAGCAGGTGGGCATCGGCGCCGCCTTTGGCAACCGCGACCGGACGCCCCTCCACATCCGAGGGAAATCGTGGTTTTCACGGGATGCGTTCGAGGTCCACGAACGTGTAGGCGTGCTCGTCGTGCGGACCGGCCGGATGCGCCTCGCGGAAAGTCTCGCGAAACAGGGTCCGGTCGAAGGCGGGGAAGCGCGTATCGCCGTCTGGGCTCGCCGCGACCTCGGTCAGCCTGAGGGCGTCGGCATGGGGGAGCGCGAGCCGGTAGATCTCGGCACCGCCGACCACCATCAACTCCTCGGCCGCAGCGGCCGCCAGCGCCTGCGACCAATCGTGAACCGTCTCGATCCCGTCGGCCGCGAAGGCGGGATCGCGGGTCATGACCAGCGTGCGGCGACCCGGCAGGGGGCGGCCGATCGAGGCGTAGGTCTTGCGCCCCATCAGCATCGGCTTGCCCATGGTCACCGCCTTGAACCGTTTCAGGTCGCCGCGCAGGTGCCACGCGAGCCCGTTGTCCCGGCCGATCACGCCGTTCTCGGCCAAGGCCACCACCAAGGTGATCTTGGCCGGCCGCATAACGGCCCCGTGCGTCGGGGACGGCATCAGACGGCCACCGGCGCGCGGATGGCGGGATGGGGCTCGTAGCCCTCGATCGCGATGTCCTCGTAGCGGAAGGCGAACAGGTCGCGGACCTCCGGGTTGAGGCGCAGCGTCGGCAGCGGCCGCGGCGTGCGCGTGAGCTGGAGGCGCGCCTGGTCGAGGTGATTCCGGTAGAGATGCGCGTCACCGAAGCTGTGGACGAAATCGCCGGGGCGCAGCCCGGTGACCTGCGCGATCATCGCGGTCAGCAGGGCGTAGCTCGCGATGTTGAACGGCACCCCGAGGAAGACGTCGGCCGAGCGCTGGTAGAGCTGGCACGAGAGCCGACCGTCGGCGACGTAGAACTGGAACAGGCAGTGGCACGGCGCCAGCGCCATCCGGTTGAGGTCGGCCGGGTTCCAGGCCGAGACGATGAGACGGCGCGAATCGGGATTGCGGCGGATCTCGTCGACGACCCAGGCGATCTGGTCGACGGTGCCGCCGCCGGGCTTCTCCCAGGAACGCCACTGCTTGCCGTAGACCGGGCCGAGATCGCCCTGCGCGTCGGCCCACTCGTCCCAGATCGTCACGCCGTTGGCGCGCAGCGCGCCGACATTGGTGTCGCCGGTGAGGAACCACAGCAGCTCGTGGATGATCGAGCGCAGGTGCAGCTGCTTGGTGGTGACCAGGGGAAAGCCCCGGCCGAGATCGAACCGCATCTGGTGGCCGAACACCGAGAGGGTGCCGGTGCCGGTGCGGTCTTCCTTGGCGCAGCCCTCGTCGAGGATGCGGGTGAGCAGCTGGTGATACGCGTCCATCGTCCGACTTCCTGCCCGCGTTCGCGGGCGTTGCCAAGAGCGGGTCGCGGGCGGAGGGCCGACGGCGCGCGTGCGGCTTTGCGGGACTGGATGGAGCGGTCCGACCTGCTATCACTCGTTCATGGCTTCACGTGCGTCCGCTCCCCGTCCTCGCGAACAGGCACAGGGCGCGCGACCTCCCTCCGTCGAGCGGCTTCTCGGTGACGAAGCCTCCGTCGCGCTGGTGGAGAGGTTCGGCCGAACCGCTCTCCGGGACGCGATCCGCGACAATCTCGCCGCGATCCGGGCCGGCGGGGATGGCGTGCCGGAGGCGGCCGAGATCCTCGCCCGCGTCGGCCATGCTCTGGCCCGGCAGGCGAGCCCGTCCTTGCGGCCGGTCTTCAACCTCACCGGCACCGTTCTGCACACCAATCTCGGCCGCGCCCTGCTGCCGCCCGAGGCGGCCGCCGCGGTATCGGCGGTGATGACGGGCGCGAGCAACCTCGAGTTCGACCTCGCCACGGGCGAGCGCGGCGAGCGCGACGACCATGTCGAGGCGCTGATCTGTCGGCTGACCGGGGCGGAGGCGGCGATCGTCGTCAACAACAACGCGGCGGCCGTCTTCCTCGTCCTGAACGCGCTCGCGATGCGCAAGGAGGTGGTGGTCTCCCGCGGCGAGCTCGTGGAGATCGGCGGCTCGTTCCGCGTGCCCGACGTGATGGCGCGGGCCGGGTGTCGCCTGCGCGAGGTCGGCACCACGAACCGGACCCACCTGCGCGACTTCGACGAGGCGCTCGGCCCGCGCACCGGCCTGGTGATGCGGGTCCATCCCAGCAACTACGAGATCCGCGGGTTCACGGCGCAGCCCCGCGAGGAGGCGCTCGGCGCGCTCTGCCGCGAGCGCGGCGTGCCGCTGGCGCTCGACCTCGGCAGCGGCAGCCTGATCGATCTGGCCGCGCATGGCCTGCCGCCGGAGCCGACCGTGCGGGCCGCCCTCGCCCATGCCGACCTCGTCACCTTCAGCGGCGACAAGCTCCTCGGCGGGGTCCAGTGCGGGATCGTCGCCGGGCGCGCCGACCTGCTGCGGAAGGTTCGCAAGAGCCCGCTGAAGCGCGCGTTGCGGGTCGACAAGATGACCTACGCCGCGCTCGAGGCGACGCTGCGGCTCTACCTGCATCCCGAGCGCTTGGCCGAGCGCCTGCCGACGCTGCGCCTCCTGACGCGCCCGGCCGAGGCGATCGACGCCCAGGCGCGCCGGCTCGCGCCGGAGGTGGCAC
>NZ_VRVH01000201.1:0-8499 GCF_008040095.1 Methylobacterium sp. WL6
TACTAGGACCTTGTAAAAGGGTTCAGGAAAGCCGTTCCTTGAATCGTTTTACAAGGTCGGCCGGGGGCCCGGGGGCGGGCGGGCATACCCTGAAATCTTCCTGAAATTTTGTGTCGAACTCGTGTGTGCCCGCTCGAATGATGTGGGACCAACCGTGAGGCTCCCCATGCCCGCCAACGCCTACCTGTCGCTCACGTCGCTGTCCGGCACGCGCCCGTTCGACGTACCCGACGACGTGCGGGGCTACCGGCGGGAGGATCCGGCGGGCCGTTGCCCGGGGTGCCGGCATCACGTCCGCATCGAGGGCCCCACTCCGGCAACGCGGCGCAACGGGCAGGTCGCGGTGGCCGACGTCTGCCTAGCCTACCGGCGTGAGCTCCTCACGGCGCGCCCGACCACCCGGCCGTGCGCCAGGTTCGCGGGACCGGCCGAGGCATAAAAAGGATACAGGGATCGCCGATGTTGAACCGTTTTTATGCCTGCCGGGCCCGGGCCGCCTCGGCCCGCCGGCGCGCTCGGTTCACCCCCGGGACGGGCTGCTCGTTCGAGGGGGCCCGGCGCGACCGGCGTTGGGCCGCAGCTTTGCAAGTGGCCAACCACGTCCGCCCGAGGCCGCCCTGCATCATCTTGGCGTATGCCTCGAATGCCTTCGGATCGCCCAGGTACCCGCTCATCCCATCACCCCCATCGCCACCTCGACACACTCAGCCGCAGCGCGCTTCTTTCTCCGGGGTGCATCAGCCTCCCAATCGCCAGCCATGATGCAGCCGTAGGGGATGACCTCGTCCACCACCTCCGCGAGGTCGTACCTCTCGATCTGCGCCCGGACCGCTGCCGCGTCCTTGTAGGCGCCGGGCAACTCGGACAGGTCGGGCCGCCCGCTGAAGAACCGCACGTCGATCCCCGGCGGGTAGTCCGGCCGATTGGAGCGCAGGTAGGCTGTGCGCGAGACGTTCCGGCCCGCCCCGTGCGGGGCGAAGCCCAAGGTCTCCGCACGGTCCCGGTGAGCGGTAATGAGCACCGGCTCGGCCATGTTCAGGGGGATCAGCGTGCGGCCGGTATCCTCGGGCGAGAACCCGGCGAAGGAAGGGGTGGCGCCCTTGCCGTGGTAGAACAGGCCGTCCGTACGTCGGAAGACGAAATTGTGCTCGTTCCAGAACCGGTCGGCCGCCGCGGCGCCGATGCGGGCGAGCGCCTGATCGTGGATCGCGTAGTGGCTCTCGCGCGTCCAATCGCGGACGATCTGCAACGCATCCCAGTAGGCCACTCCCTCGGCACTCTCGGCCTTGATCCATGCGTTGTGCTTGGGAACCTCGGGCGCGGTTTTCGCGGTGTAGCGCTGGGCGGCACCCATACCCTTCTTGTATAGCTGCGCGCCGAGGCCGCGCGAGCCGTGGTGGGTGACCAGTGCCGGAAGGCCCGACGAGCGCAGGTGGCCGACGTAGGCGAAGTGGTTGCCGTCACCCTAGCTCCCGAAATCACCGACCGCCTTCCCCATCGGGTCGGACAGGAAGGTGTTGCTGTCGATCGCCGACGCGACGGATGCCGGCATCAGGGCGGGGGCGCGGCGTCCGCCCGGCCCGAAGTGCGTCACGGCCTGCACGGCGTCGAGGAGCGCGCGGGGATCGCAGTCGGCACGTAGAACCGTGATCGCCACCGAGCAGCAGATGTCGGCCGAATGGAAGCCCGGATGGATCGCGTCGGCGCAAGCGACCACACCGCCGACTGGGATCGTGCCGAACGTCGAACCGGAGGGGCAGGCGTCGGGCATCACCGCCCCGGCCTGGATGGTCGGCACACGCATCAGCTCGTCCATGTGGGCGAACACGGCCTCGACGTTGGCCCGCTCGGCTTCTGTCTCCGCGTCGATCGCCCGGGCGTAGGGGGTCGCCGTTGCCCGCAGCGGGATCGTCGCTGGCACCAGCGCTTGGATAGCTGCCAGGATCGCGGGTTGCCCCACGCCCTCGCCGCGCATCCGGTTCGCGGTGGCCAGCGCCTCCTTGAAGTGCGCGCCGGGCTTCACGCCCCACCCGATGAGGGTCTGTCCGGTGATCGCGTCCATGGAAGTCTCCTCAGTTAAAAGGTTCGACGGAGTTCCCGCCCTCACGCCCAGGCCGACCACGTCGCCGGGATCCCCGTAGACAGCCGGGCTTGCCCCGCCGGCCGATCCGCGCGAGTCTCGCCGGCATGCCCGACGACGCCTACGACCCCGCTAGCCTCCGCGTCCTCGACGGCCTCCCTCGCCGTCGCCCCGGGGGCGTGATCGCCTACGAGGACGGGGACCCGATCGCGGCCGTGCTCGCCGCGGCCGACGCCGGCTGGCCCGATCTGGCGGGCGCCCTCGGAGACGTGGAGCGCGCCCTCGGGGGCGAGCCCTGGACGGAGGGCAGCCTGCTCGACCGAATCGACGCGGCCCGCCTCACCTGCGCGGCGGCGATCGAGTGGGACCGGCGCGGCGAGCCCACGGGGACGCCCCTCGGCGTCGAGGCGTTGACGTGGCTAGCGGGGGCCGTCGCCCGGGTGCGGTCGCGCGTCGAGGACTGAGCCGCTCATCGGGCCCTCCACCGGATCAGCATTCCGACCGTGACGGCGAACGCGAGGTAGGCGGCGCCGACGCTCCCCCAGTAGGCCGCGTCCATCATGTCGACCTCCTGGCAGCGTCGGCACGCCGAAAGGAATCCCGGCATTCCGGCTCATCGGTCGCGCGGTCCAGGCACGCATCGAGGCAGCGGCCGTACGCGGCGAGGCCGGCCGCGAAGGCGCTATGATCACCTCGCGAAGTGGCCATAGCGAGGGCCTCGACGACCGCCTCCGTGCGGGCGATCGCCCGGCGCAGGGCGGCCGGGTCGTCGAGCACGATCGCGCGCTTCTGGGCGGCCTGGGCGTTGCGCAGGGACCGCTCCATGCCCGGGCGGTCCAAGGGGATCGGGCGGCGAGTCATGCGAGGAACTGGAAGGCCGCGAGGAACGGCTCGATCTGCATCGAGAGGCTGGTCCGCCGACCCGCCGGCAGGTACGTCACCGCTGCCTGGGAGGGCGGGCTGTATCGGCAGTAGTTCGGGTTTTCGCGCTCCAAGACGAACCTGATCGTCACCTTGTGGCGGCGG
Organism: Methylobacterium sp. WL6; assembly: GCF_008040095.1. Lineage (NCBI taxonomy): Bacteria > Pseudomonadati > Pseudomonadota > Alphaproteobacteria > Hyphomicrobiales > Methylobacteriaceae > Methylobacterium > Methylobacterium sp. WL6. Next base: position 3,107 of record NZ_VRVH01000201.1, read on the forward strand.
CCTGTGGCCTTCGATTTCGCGACGTCGAGCCAGACCTGACCCTCGGCGGGATAGGGAGCGGGGCCTGCCATGTCAGCTGGCCGTGAGGATGGCGAGGTCACGCTTCATGCGCTCGGCGAAATCATCGCTCTTCTCGGCTTGCCCCGGATGCTCCCCGTTCCAGCCCTCGCCGGAGGCCATGAACACGGCCTCGAAGACCTTCTCCAGCGTGCAGCCTGGAATGCGCCCGGCGATGGCCGCCAGGGCGCGGACCTCCTCGACGATGTCGTAGATCTCGAAGGGATGCCGGGCTCCGTGCAAGATCGTGACGATGTTCCGGATCCCGACCTCCCAGCGGTTCTCGCCGGCGGCGTTGAGATCCGGGACAACCCGGCGAACGAAGCCGGCATCGAGTAGGGTTTCCAGCGCCTGCTCGGGATCCGGGCAGGCCACCGTCACCACCTCGCCAACGACCTCGAAGTCGCTCAGCTTCCGAAGGCGGGCCCTGTTCTCCACGCGCTGCGCCTCGACCCGCGCGTCCTTCACGAGCCCGTCGAAGTAGTCGCGCGCGCCGGCCGGCAGCGAGGCGACGAGGCGCGCCGCGTCGGCGACCCTTTCGATGTCCACGTGCTGATCGAGCATCCCGTCCCCCTAGCGACCGAGCCGCCGCACGACGTCGACCGCGAACGCCGCCACCAGGGCGATGAAGGCGCTGAGGACGAGCATCGCGTGCGTGAGCATGCCGAGAGGGTCGTCCCGACACGAGGATTCGCACAGTGGCGCGAAAGCCACACGGACGTGACATCGCAAGATTTCGGCAAGCACAGCCCTGTAGCAGATTCCTCCCAGTACAGGTTTGGTTAGTCACGTCCAGGCTTTCTCGTAGACGTCGAGGGCAGCCCTCCCTATAAGGAAGGCTCCACTGGAGCGCATGCCCGTGAACGCCATTCGCAGCTTGAAACGGACCGCCGCCACCGCCGCCTGAGCCCCGCTCGGCGCGCCCGCGTCCCCGTTCCTGCGAGTGCCCCCATGTCCAAGCCCGACGACCATCAGGCGCGCCTGCGCGCGCAATACGTGCTGCAGGTCCGAAAGGGCCTGCCCGCCTACAACGAACCCCGGATCGCCACGGGACTGCCCGACAACGCGCAGCTGCTGTGCGGCTACGAGTTCACGGGCTCGGACGCGCTGGCGGACGCCCAGGCCTATCTGTTCGACCTCCTCCGGCCGGCCTGTCCGCACAAGTGGCCGACGCGGTTCGAGGCCGCGCTTGAAGCGGCCTACCGCTCCCCGTCGATCGGGACGTTCCGCGTGCTCGCCCGAAGCGCCGAACTCGCGCTGGCCCGCGACGAAGGCCCGGATCGCCGGGATCCGCTGCTGCGTGAGACGGCCACCGTCGTCGATGCCGTCGGGCTGCGCGCGACGATCTACGCGGCCGCGCTGGGCTGCGCCCGGTCGAAGGCGACATGCGCCGTTCACGCGATGCAGATCTGGACGAACGACACGGAGTACGGGACGCCGTCCCCCGAAACCTGGGGCGCGATCCTGTCGATGCTTGCCTGGATGCAGGGCGCCCGATGGGACGCCCCCCGCCCGGGTGATCCGGTCGAGCCGGGGCTTCTTCGGCACAACGACCTGATCGAGTGCCGGTACGAAGCGAGGAAGGCGATCCGCCTCGCCGGCGTGGTGCTCGACGCGATCGACGCCGGCCCCGTCGAGGAGGGCGAGATCGGGGTGCCCTACGTGTCCAAGCCGACGTCGGGCCTCAGCCTCGACGAACTCCGCCACCTGGAGCGCGTGTCCGAGGACCGTGGCGAGATCCGCGACACCGGCCCCGAACCGGATCCCGACCCGGTCCCGAAGCCGCCCGGCCTCGTCGTCGTCGAGCCGCCCGCCGGTGGCCCGCCGAAGAAGCGCTCGCACGACGCCGATCCCTGGACGGAGGCCAAGGCCGTCATCGGCGTCCGCACGCCCCTCGTGCAGCCGCCCGAGGACCTCCCGGCCCTGCGGGATGCCCTCGCCGCCGAGTTCCCCCAGGCCGAGGCGATCGTCGACCGCGCGCTGCGGCCGCTCGCCGGGCAGGAGACGACGCGCCTGCCGCGCCTGCTGCTCGTCGGCCCGCCCGGCTGCGGCAAGACCCGGCTGGCGCGCCGGCTCGGAGAGGGGCTTGGCCTCGCGCCGAGCCTGCATCCGGCTGCGGGCACCAGCGACGGAATGTTCGGCGGTACGCCTCGGGGATGGTCGTCCGCCAAGTTTTGCGCGCCGTTCAAGGACCTCGTGTCAGCGGGAATCGCGAACCCGATGATCATCGTCGACGAGGTCGAGAAGGCCGGGTCGTCCAGGCACAATGGAGCACTCCATGACGTGCTCCTGGGCATGCTCGAAGTCGAGAGTTCGTCTCGGTACCGGGACCCGTTTCTGGAGCACGCCGTAGATCTCAGTCGGATCAACTGGTGCTTCACGGCGAATAGCCTGCAGGGCATCCCCCAGCCCCTGCTCGACCGCCTGGTCGTCGTCCACGTCCCCGAGCCCGGCCCGGAGCACCTGGACGCCCTGGCGCCCCAGCTGCTCGACGCCGCCCGGGCCGAGCTCGGTCTCGACGAGGCGTGGGTCCCAGCCCTGGATCCCGTGGAGCTCGATGCCCTGCGGACCGCATGGTCCGGGGGGAGCCTGCGCCGGCTGCGTCGCCTCGTGGACGGCGTCCTCGCCGCCCGCGAACAGTCCGCCCCCCGGCAGTAGGAGGTCGCCCATGCTCGATCTGATCAAGGCCCTCCGCGCCGACGTAGAGGAGGCCTGCGAGGCGGAGCGGTGCGACTGGCACCTCGGCCGCGGCGTGTACGGGTACCTCGGGGCGCTCGCGCGCCTCGTCCAGGACGGCGACCGCGACCCGGCCGTCGCCCTCAACGAAGCCCGGTCGGCGGTGGGATTCCTCGCCGCCGTCCCCCGCCTGCCTGTCGTCCGCCAAGGGAGCCACGCATGACCAGCGACCGCATGACCACCGAGTTCCTCGCGTACGTGGCCGTCGCCCTCGGCGAGGAGGCCGTCGACGTCTCGGCCACGGGCGTCGACCTGACGCCGGACGGGCCCCGCGTCCGCTACGTGGGCGTGCCGACGTCGATGCGGCCGACCGATCGGCAGCACCTGCGCCGCGATCGCGCCCTCGCCGTGGAGGCCTGCTCGCGCCTCGTGGCGATCCGGTGGCGCCGCCCGCCGGCACCTCTCGTGCCGCCGCAGGACAGCTACCTGCGCCTCGCGGACGCCTACCCGGACGTCTACACGAGCCCCACGGAAACCTCGGCGGGGTGGCACGCACTGCTAGTAATGGCGGCCGAATGGATGCGGGAATACGGACCACCGCAAGGTTTCGTCGCGCAGCAGGTCAAGTCCAAGTTCGGCACGCTGCGGTTCTACTACAGCGACGACAGCGACGACCCGCGAGCCACGGCGGCGGCCGGCATCATAGAGGCCGTGGAGCGCATCAGCCGGGGCGTCTGCGAGGTCTGCGGCGCGCCAGCGAAGCTGCGCACGCGGGGAGGCTGGTACGAGACGGTGTGCGATGAGCACGTCCGGTAGCGTCGACGTCTACCGCAACCTCACCCGGAAGCGCTGGAGCGTGCGGATCGGCGGCTGGGTCGCCGCGCACGTCGAGGCGATCGTGCTCGTCGGCGTGACGTTCCGCGTGTCGGAGGCCAGCCGAGTCCGGTGCGTCCGGACCGGCGTCCGCGACGTCCACGCCTGGGCGAGAGGACGTCCCGGAACGGGGACGCGCCCCCCGCCCGACGCGGTCCGCGTCCGGTACCGGCCGTCCGTCGAGGCGGGATTCCGAGCCCCCGATGGGACCTTGATCACCGCCGCGGCCGCCGTCTGGTTCGAGGCCGACGGCACCGCCTGGATCACCGTGGAGCACGTGCCGTGATACGTATCGCCCTCGCCGCCGCACTGGCCCTCGCGGCCGCCCCCGCCGTCGCCCGGCCCGCCCCGGGGCTATACTGCCCGGTCGGCCAGGACGCCGCCTCGATCCTCGTGGACCGCGCCGGGATCGGGATCGACGGCCTGGACTGCTAGCACCCCCGGTACGGCGGCGGCCGCGTCCGGGCGGCCCGCTGCTACGCCAACGGGGGGAGCGTCGTCAGCTACGACGTGGACCTCGTGGAGGTGCCGAACGGTCTCCGGCACGGAGGTGTGACGTTCCGCCGGTACGACGGCCCGCGACCCTGCCCCGAAAACGGGAGGTAACGCGTTTCCGTGTGCTGAGAGTGTGCCACGTTCGGCACGAGAGCCCGATAAACGCTGTCCCAGCATGAGCTTGCGAGGGGACGAAATCGGGCACGTTCGAGGGGGCGGGCAATCACGTGCGCCCGAACCCCCGTTAAATGACGGGTTGCGTGCCCTTCACGACGGGCATCGTGGCCGCGTCGTAGGCCTTGAGGATCCTGATCGTCTCGGGGCTGCGCAGGCGCCCGTCCAGGAACGTCCCGGCCTCGATCGCGTCGAGCAGGATCGCGCAGGTGGCCCGGATGTGCGCCAGGTGCGATACGCCGGACTGCTCGTCGGCGTCCTCCCCGGCCGCCCACAGCGTGAGATGCCGCTCGATCGCCCCGACGTACGTCTCGGCGTCGATCGGGTCGGTCCTCCAGTTGTGCCGCCCGTAGGCCTTCGCCGGGCAGTCCGCCCCGAGGCCGACGACGGCCGCCTCCTGGACGAGGGCGACCCGGGGGATGAGCTGCAACGGCAGCTTGCGCATGCCGGCGGTACGCTTCGGGTTCTCGTGCGTGGTCATGGCGTCGACATGCTCGGCCGACAGCCGGATCGGCTTCTCGTTTTCGCATCAGGCCACGCCCTTGCCCGGGCCGCCCGTCCGGACGGTGGCGCACCCGCCGAGCCCGAGGCCAACGGTGATCAGGGTGAGGCAAACCCAGCGCTTGAGCTCGGCGCGCAGGTTCTCGTCGGACCGCTTGGCTACGGAGGCCTCGACCGCCTCGTGACGTATCGCAGATTGCGCATAGGCGGCCTCAACGTCTCTTTAGTAGGACGTTGCCCGCCCGGCGGCCCGCGATGTACGTGCGCCTCGCGGTCACGGCGACCGCGAACGCCAGGAATCCCACCGCGAACGCGCAGCGCCGGCGCGGGTCGAAAGGATCGTCCGGAGGGGCAGGCCCCACGGCGTCGCCAGTATGATCCCGAAGGCGACGAGGGGCGCGGCCATGATCGCCAGGTAGGTGTAGAGCTCGTTGGTAATCGGCGGGTTCTCCGGCGGCGGGCCGGGTGGCGGGGGAACGTGGTGTGGATCGCGCGGATCGGAGGCTCGAACTGGGGATCGCTGGGGGTCGTCGCGGTGACGGCCTCGCTCCCGGTCGGCGCCGCGGCAAGCAGCGCGGCCGCGTCCCCCGGCCGGTCGGCGCGGGGGCACATCGGGC
>NZ_VRVH01000202.1:0-8465 GCF_008040095.1 Methylobacterium sp. WL6
ATGGTGAGGAGGGCGCCGGCGCCGTCGCGGCGCAGGCTCGCGCCGATCAGCACGGTGCCGGCCGGCAGGGCCGGGACCAGGCGTGCGTCGCTCTCGGTCAGCCGGCTCGACCCGAAGCTGGTCTCGGTGCCGGCGCTCGCCGTGAAGGAGACCAGCAGCCCGAGGCCGGCCATCCAGGGCGTGAAGGCGGTGCCGAGCCCGATGAGGCCCCGTCCGCGTCGTCCTCGTCTCGTGCCCACGCCGAACCGACCCGTACTGGAAAAGCCACGCCCGACGATCCTCCCGGCTGGTTCCGGTACGAGGATGGCGGTCGCGGATTTATCGCGCGGTATGGTTGCGGAGGGGTTAAAGGCACCCGATCGACGGTTGCCCTCAGGCGGCGCGGACGACCGCGATGTCGAAGGTCGGGCCGTGCGGGCCCATGCGCTCGCGCATGGTGATGCGGTCGTCGGGCGTCAGGGTCCCGAGCGGCACGTCCCGGTCCGGCAGCACCACCGTCGTCGCCTTGTTGAGGTGGACCAGCACGTGGCGCTTCATCGGCAGCGAGGCCGCGGCCCAGGCCTTCAGCTGCCCGTAATACGGCTCGCGCGTCCACGCCTTCGGCTGGCCGGGGTCGACCTGCACGTTCATGTTGCGGTTCACCGGATCGAGGCTGAGCACCATCTTGGCGCGGTCGGGCTTCCACTCGGGGCCGAGCCAGCTTTCCGTCATCCACAGGCAGTGGAAGGCGCGGCAATGGTCGGGCCGGTCGGCATGGATCGCGCAGCCGCGCCCTGCCCGGGTGTGGCGGCACCATTGCCCGGCGACGCTCTCGACCGCAGGCACGTCGTAGACCTTGCAGCACAGCGTGCAGGCGCCGCAGGCGCGGCCGGGGGCCGGCATCGCGACGATGGTGGCGGGATCGAGCATCGCGTCGAGGCTCCGCGGTTACGAAAGGGGCCCGGCCGAGGCCGCGCGGTTCTGCCGGGGTACCTGAGCCCGCATCGGGTCGGTAGTGTGGCGGGCCTACGCGCCACAGCACCGGATCGCCCGCATGCTCTCGAACCTCGCCGTCCGCGACGTCGAAACCCTGATCCACCCCTACACCAATCTCGATGCGCACCGGGGCGCCGGGCCGCTGGTGCTCGAGCGCGGCGAGGGCGTCCATGTCTACGACACGGAAGGCCGCCCCTACATCGAGGGCATGGCGGGGCTATGGTGCACGGCGCTCGGCTACTCCAACGGCGAGCTCGTCGAGGCCGCCCGCGCGCAGATGGGCAAGCTCCCGTTCACCCACCTGTTCTCCGGCCGCAGCCACGATCCGGCGATCGAGCTGGCCGAGGTGCTGAAGGAGCTGATGCCGGTCCCGACCTCGAAGATCTTCTTCACCTCGTCGGGATCGGAGGCGAACGACACGCAGGTCAAGCTGGCCTGGTACCTGAACAATGCGCTGGGCCGGCCGAAGAAGAAGAAGATCATCGGGCGCCAGCGCGGCTATCACGGCGTCACCATCGCCACCGCCTCGATGACCGGGCTGCCGGCCAACCACACCGACTGGGACCTGCCGCTGCCGGGCTTCCTCCATGTCGGCTGCCCGCACGTCTACCGGTTTGCCGAGCCCGGCGAGACGGAGGCGGCGTTCTCGCAGCGGCTGGCCGACGAGCTCGAGGCCACGATCCTGCGCGAGGGGCCGGAGACGGTGGCCGCCTTCGTCGCCGAGCCGGTGATGGGCGCCGGCGGCGCCATCGTCCCGCCGGAGGGCTACTTCGCGGCGATCCAGGCGGTGCTCGCCCGCTACGACGTGCGCTTCATCGCCGACGAGGTGATCTGCGGCTTCGGCCGCCTCGGCACCTGGTTCGGCAGCGAGGCGCTGGGGATGCGGCCGGACACACTCTCCTTCGCCAAGGCCCTGACCTCGGGCTACGTGCCGCTCGGCGGCGTCTCGATCGACGAGCCGCTCTACGAGGCGATGCGCGAGCAGAGCCGGAAGATCGGCACCTTCGGGCACGGCACCACCTATTCCGGCCACCCGGTCGCCTGCGCCGTCGCCCTGAAGACCATCGAGATCTACAAGCGCGAGCGCATCGTCGAGGGCGTGGCGGCGAAGGCGCCGCACTTCCAGGCGCGGCTGTCCGCGTTGGCCGAGCACCCGATCGTCGGCGAGGCGCGCGGCCTCGGCCTGATCGGCGGGCTCGAGATCGTCGCCGACAAGGCTTCGCGCCGGCAGTACGAGCCGAAGGCCGGGGTGGCCGCCCGCTGCGTCGCCTTCGCGCAAGCGGAAGGGCTGATCGTGCGCTTCCTGATGGGTGACCGCATCGCCGTCTGCCCGCCGCTGATCATCACCGCGGACGAGATCGACGCCCTGTTCGACCGCCTGACACGGGGGCTCGACCGGACCGCGGCGTGGATCCGCGCCGAAGGGCTGGAGGCGATGCCATCCCTCTAGCACCGTACTGCGCCCCCTGGAATGCTGCGACGCGGCAGCGCTTTCTTAAGCCTGCGTTCATCCAGGCTGCACCCTTATCGTTCATCCGCCGGCTCAGGACCCGGGGGATGATCTCGAATCGCCCGCCACCGCCCTGGAGCGGCGTGGGGGCACGAAGCGACGGCGCGACCGTCACGCGAACGACCACAGGACGCAAACCCATGTACGCCCCCGATGCGATGCAAGGTTCGGAGATGCAGGCCCAGGCTCACGAGCCCGAGCGCCGGCAGATGGACCAGGCCGAGGCCCGCTACGGCTTCCGTCCCCTCGCGCTTCCGGCGCTCGCCGCCGCCGCCCACTCGGTGAAGCCGGCCGGCAAGGTCGCCCCGCGGACCAACCGCAAGGGCGTGCTCGGCATCGTGCACGAGGATGCGCCGATCGACTGACCGATCGCGCGAACCGCCCCGTTCCCGACGGTTCGGTTCAGACTTTCTCGACGGGTTCGCGTCTTCGTCGCCCGCTCCCAGCCCGCGCCGCGCTTTCGCCGAAGTGCCGCGCTAGGAGCGCCCGACAGACGCGAACCCGAGGCTTCCATGCTGATCCTGCCGAGCCGCAGGCAGGTCCTGACCGGAATCGGCGGCACCTTCGCTGCGGCGGGGCTTTCGACCGGCGCCTACGCCTTCGGCGTCGAGCCGCTGCATCGCCTCGTGGTGACCCGCTACGCCCCGCGCCTGCCGGGTTGGGCGCCGGGGCTCGCCCTCAAGGTCGCGGTGCTCGCCGACTTCCACGTCTGCGAGCCGTTCATGCCGCTCGACCGCGTCGCCGAGATCGTCGACGCGACGAACGCGCTGTCGCCCGACCTGATCCTCATGCTCGGCGACTATCCGGCCGCCGGCCGCATCGCCTGGAAGCGCGTGCCGCTGCCCGAGTTCGCGCGGCTCGCCGCGGGCCTGCGCGCGCCGCTCGGCACCTACTCGATCCTCGGCAACCACGATTGGTGGGACGACGCGGCCGCCCAGGCGGCCCGCGGCGGCGTGCCGGAAGCACGCCGCGTGCTCGAGGCGGTCGGCATCCCGGTGATGGAGAACGACGCGCTGCGCCTTTCCAAGGACGGGCACCCGTTCTGGATCGCGGGGCTGGGCGACCAGCAGCCGTTCCTGGTCTTCGACGACGACAGCGGTCGCGACGACCTGCCCGCGACGATGGCCAAGGTGACCGACGCGGCGCCGGTGATCCTGATGATCCACGAGCCGGACGCCTTCGTCGACGTGCCGGAGCGGGTGTCGCTGACGCTTGCCGGGCACACCCATGGCGGCCAGATCCGCCTGCTCGGCCGTTCGCCGGCGATCCGCCCGATCCACGGGCACGACTATTCCTACGGCCACGTCGTCACCGACGGGCGCCACATGATCGTCTCGGGCGGGTTCGGCGTCAGCCGCATCCCGGTCCGCCTCGGCGTGCCGCCCGAGATCGTTCTGCTCGAGCTCGGGTCGAGCCCGTCGCCCACCGCCTGAGCGGCGAGACGCCTCACGCGCCGGCGCTGGCCGTTTCGCGCACGCACGCTACGTTCCCGGCATGCGCGCGCTCCTCGTCGGCCTCATCCTCGCCCTGCCCGTCCCGGCGCTCGCCGACGAATGCGGCGACCTGATCGACAAGGTCGCCAAGGCGACGACGGCGAGTCCCGGCAACCGCAGCGCCGACTTCGCCAACTTCACGGCCGGCGACGGCACCACCCTGACGCTGTCCTGCGGCGGCCCGCAGCTCTCGTCGGTCGGCGCGCAGTTCCGCGGCGACGCCCCGCCCGACGGCTACTACGCCCTGTTCGGCAAGGCCGGCCACGCCGTCACCGGCATCGCGGCCGACGTGATCGAGGCGGCGGCCCACAAGGCCCGCGAGGCCGCGAGCCGCCTGCGCCACAGCAACGTCGACGCCGGCGGCGCCCGCATCACCTGCTCCGTCTCGGGCACCGACAAGGGCCCCCTGACGATGTGCGCCGTGATCGAGCACAGCGACCGGAGCTGAGCGCGGAGGGCCGCCTCAATCGGCCGCCTGCTCCAACGTGCGGGCGACCCACTTGTTGAGGCTGATTCCGGCCCGGCGTGCCGACGAGACCAGCGCGCGATGCAGGCCCGGCTCGACGCGCACCACGAACTGCCCGGAAAAGGCCTTCTCCGGCTCTTCCCCGCGCCCGGCGCAGAAGGCTAGGTAATCCTCGACGCTGTCGGCGAGCGCCTGCTTCAGCTCGTCGACGGACTGGCCCTGGAACGTGATCACGTCGCGGAGATCCAAGACCTCGCCGTGAAAGATATCGGCTTCCGCATCGTATTCGACGGAGGCTTCGTAGTTCCGATACTGCATCGTCGTCATGGCGTGACTCCAGCCTCGATCAGGAAGCGTCGCACCGACTTGACCGCGACCTTGTCCGTCTCCTTCTGCGGATGAGGCCGGTGAAACACCGCCCGCACCCCGTGCAGGGCCACCCGGATCCGCGACCCGCGGCCTTCCGTGATCTCCGCGCCGCACGCGCTCATCAGGGCCTCGATGTCGGACCAGACGACACCCGAGCGCACGGGGTCGGCGAAGATCGCCGCCAGCGTCGTCCGATGCCGTCCGCCGAGCTTCATATGATATCAGCAGCCAGTATCACAAGACGTGCCTTCGCGGTGCGGTCGACGACCCGCACCTCGTTGCCTCCCACCCTCAGAGCGGGATGTTGTCGTGCTTCTTCCAGGGCTGCTCCATCTCCTTGGTGCGCAGCATGCCCAGCGCCCGCGCGATGCGCTTGCGGGTGGAATGCGGCATGATCACCTCGTCGATGTAGCCGCGCTCGGCCGCCACGAACGGCGACAGGAAGCGGTCCTCGTACTCGCCGGTGCGCGCGGCGATCTTGTCGGTGTCGCCGAGCTCGCTGCGGAAGATGATCTCGACGGCGCCCTTGGCGCCCATCACCGCGATCTGCGCGGTCGGCCAGGCGTAGTTCAGGTCGGCGCCGACGTGCTTGGAGGCCATCACGTCGTAGGCGCCGCCGAAGGCCTTTCGCGTGATGATCGTCACCAGCGGCACCGTCGCCTGCGAGTAGGCGAACAGCAGCTTGGCGCCGTGCTTGATCAGGCCGCCGTATTCCTGCGCGGTGCCCGGCAGGAAGCCCGGAACGTCGACGAAGGTCACGATCGGGATCGAGAAGGCGTCGCAGAAGCGCACGAAGCGGGCGGCCTTGCGCGAGGCGTCCGAGTCGAGGACGCCCGCCAGCACCATCGGCTGGTTGGCCACGAACCCGACCGTGCGGCCCTCGATCCGGCCGAAGCCGGTCATGATGTTGCGGGCGTAGGCCGCCTGGATCTCGAAGAAGTCGCCCTCGTCGACGACCCGGCGAATCAGCTCGCCCATGTCGTAGGGCTTGTTCGGGTTGCCCGGGATCAGCGTGTCGAGCGACTTGTCGAGCCGCAGCGGGTCGTCGAAGCTCTCGATCTCCGGCACGCCGTCGATGTTGTTGGCCGGGAGGAAGTCGAGCAGCCGGCGGATCTGGAGGATTGCCTCGACGTCGTTCTCGAACGCGCCGTCGGCGATCGACGACTTCGTGGTGTGGACCTTGGCCCCGCCGAGCTCTTCCGCGGTGACGACCTCGTTGGTGACGGTCTTCACCACGTCGGGGCCCGTGACGAACATGTAGCTCGTGTCGCGGACCATGAAGATGAAGTCGGTCATCGCCGGCGAGTAGACGTCGCCGCCCGCGCACGGCCCCATGATCACCGAGATCTGCGGGATGACGCCGGACGCCGCGACGTTGCGCCGGAACACCTCGCCGTAGCCGCCGAGGGCCGCCACGCCCTCCTGGATGCGCGCGCCGCCGGCATCGAAGATGCCGATGATCGGGGCGCGCATCTTCAGGGCCATGTCTTGGACCTTGATGATCTTCTGCGCGTGCGTCTCGGAGAGCGAGCCGCCGAACACGGTGAAGTCCTTCGAGAACAGGAACACGGTGCGGCCGTTGACCGTGCCCCAGCCGGTGACGACGCCGTCGCCGGGGATCTTCTGCTTCTCCATTCCGAAATCGGTCGAGCGGTGCTGCACGAACATATCGAACTCTTCGAACGACCCGTGGTCGAGCAGGAGCTCGATGCGCTCGCGCGCCGTGAGCTTGCCGCGCTTGTGCTGGGCGTCGACCCGCTTCTCGCCGCCGCCGAGGCGGGCGAGCGACCGGCGCTCCTCGAGCTTTTCCAGTATGTCCTTCATGGGTCGAGCGGTCCTGCCTCGGGCGTCGGAAGAGTCTTGTCTTGCCTAAGCTGGCCGAGGAGGCCGGCCCGCTCAAGCTTCGAAGCGCCTTAGCACGCGGTTCCGCGCCGGGGAATTGAACCTGATTTGGCGAGGCGACAAGGCGAATTTTCCGGTGCGCGACCGCTCCGGCAAAGCCTGGCCCACCACCTCGCCGGGCGCGCCAGCGCGACCACTTCGCTCAGCGCGCGAGCGCCGCCACCTCGGCCGCGGCCAGGAACTCGACCTTGCGCCCGGCGAGCCGGGTCGCGGCATCCTCGTCGGCGCCCCAGACGGCAGCCTGGTAGGTCTCGTCGACATGGGCCGCGTCCCAACCCTCCTCCGCGGTGAGGCGGCCGGCGAGCACCGCCAGCGCGATCAGCAGAGAGCCGGTCAAGGTCGTCAGGGTGTGGAAGGCGGCGAGCCGGAACGGGTCGTCGATCGCCGACACCGCCCGGCGCAGGGCCGCGACCGAATTGTCCGGCTGCGTGACGTGCATCACGCCCTCGCTCAGGATCAGCCGGGCGCCCAGCGCCTCGCGCGCCCACGCGACGATCGGGTCCCAGGCTTCGGCTTGCGCCGCGACCAAGCGCTCGGGCGAGCCGGCGCGATAGGCGACGAGGTCGGTGCCGGCGTAGGGCCACAGATCCTCGGCCACCGCCGCCATGCGCGGGGCGACGCCGTCGATCGCGGTGTTGATCAGCCGAGTGAACGGCATCCTGGCCGGGTCGATGGTCTCGCCCTGCGCCGCCCACTCGGCGGCGAGGCGCTCGGCCAGCGCCCGCGTCGGCGCCGCCAGCGGGTTGCGCGCCGGCGTGTTGGCCGGGCGTCCGTCCAGCGTCAGGCGGAAGCCGCCCGCGCCCTCCGCGAACTCGGTCTCCTTGTAGAAGCGCTTTGGCAGCACCGGCTTGCCGTGGTCGCGCACCGCCCGCATCGGGTCGGGGCGCGGGGTGTCGGAGGGCTGGCCCAGCCAGTCTTGCGTGACGTCGTCGCTCATGGTTCGGAGATAGGCGATCGGGTGCGGTTTCGCGAGCCCGATCAGCCGCCGGACCCGTCCCGGAACAGGTCGCCGAGGGCCGAGGCCGTGTCCACGACGGTCACGGCGCCGGCGCCGAACAGGGCGCCGGCGGGATGATAGCCCCAGGCGACGCCGATGGCCGCGGCGCCCGCCGCCACCGCCATCGCCATGTCGTAGCTGGTGTCCCCGACCATCACGGTCGCCGACGGGCCGACGCCCGCCTCCGCCATCGCCTGGAGCAGCATCGCGGGATCGGGCTTCGAGGGTGCGTCGTCGGCGGTCTGGGTGGTGGCGAACCACCCTTCCCAGCCGTTGAAGGCGACGAGGTGGTCGACGCCGCGCCGCGACTTGCCGGTGGCGATGCCGAGCCGCACGTCGTCGCGGGCGTGCAGCCGCGCGATCAGCTCGCCCATGCCGGGAAACAGCGGCTCCTCGTAGTCTGGGTCGAGCCGGAGGGCGTTGAACGCACGCTTGTAGCTCTCGGACAGCTCGGCGACCGGGCCGTCGTCCCCGACGAGGCGCCGGAACGCCTGGGGCAGCGAGAGGCCGACTACGGAAAGCGATTCGGCGCGGCTCGGCGCCGGAAGCCCATTCTCGGCGAACGCCGTGCCCTGCGCGGCGACGATCAGGTGCTGGCTGTCGACCAGGGTGCCGTCGACGTCGAAGACGACGAGCTTCACGTGCCGGGACGGCAGGGCCGCCTCACGGCCTGCGCTCCGCGGGAGCCGGCGCCGATGGCGTCGGCGGGACGGACACGGGCGCCGTCGCGGGAGTCGGTGCGGCCGTCGGGGC
>NZ_VRVH01000203.1:0-8398 GCF_008040095.1 Methylobacterium sp. WL6
GTGCCGGCCGACACCGGCGCGGTTCAGGGCGGCCGCGTGCAGTTCCCGAACTGGCGCGGCCAGGGCGACCGGCCTCCGGCGCCGACGCCCGCGCCGCAGCCGCCGGGCCAGCGGGTCGGCTACTGCGTCGTCGGCCTCGGGCGCCTCAGCCTCGACGAGATCCTCCCGGCGCTCGGAGAGGCCAAGCGCTCGCGGCTCGTGGCGCTCATGTCGGGCACGCCGGACAAGGCCAAGCTCGTGGCCAAGCAGTACGGCGTCGCCGAGAGCGCGGTCTACGGCTACGGCGACTGGGACAAGCTCAAGGCCAATCCCGAGATCCAGGCGGTCTACATCGTCACCCCGAACGCGGTGCACCGCGACGACGTCGTCGCCGCGGCGGGGGCCGGCAAGCACGTGCTGTGCGAGAAGCCAATGGCGGCCTCCTCCGCGGAAGCCCGCGCGATGATCGCGGCGTGCGAGCAGGCCAAGGTCAAGCTGATGATCGCCTATCGCTGCCAGTACGAGCCCTACAACCGCGAGGTCGTGCGCCTCGTGCGCTCGGGCGAGTTCGGCAAGCCGCGGATGATCCAGGCCTTCAACGGCCAGACCTCGGGCCTGCCGGAGCAGTGGCGCCTGAAGAAGGCGCTGTCCGGCGGCGGGGCGTTGCCGGATATTGGGCTCTACTGCCTCAACGGCGTGCGGGCGCTGCTGGGCGAGGAGCCGGACCTGATCCAGGCGCACACCTATTCGCCGCCCGACGACCCGAAGTTCCGCGAGGTCGAGGAGAGCGTGAGCTTCACCCTGCGCTTCCCCTCCGGCGTGCTGGCACAGTGCATGACCAGCTACGGCGTCCACGAATCGCGCCGCCTGACGGTGCATACCGGCGGCGCCGACATCGATCTGCAGAACGCCTTCGCCTATGTCGGCCAGCGCCTCGTCATCACCCATCGCGACGGCAAGGCGGTGTCGCAGGACACCAAGGTGCTCGGCGCGAAGAACCAGTTCGCCCTGGAGATGGATCACTTCTCGCGCTGCATCCAGGAGAACCGCCGGCCGCGCACCCCCGGCGAGGAAGGCCTGCAGGACCAGGTGCTGATGGAGGCGATCTACGAGGCGGCCCGCACCGGCGCGCCGGTGCCGATCGCGCCGATCCCGGGCGCCGGTCTCGACGCCACCCGCGGCCCCGAGCTGGACGAGGCGGGTTGACGCGGCGGCCGCCGGAGCGTCGCGGGCCCTGGATGGGAGGGGCCGCGGCCCTATCGTAGAACACATCATGCTCGACACCGATCCGAGCGGCTTCGTCCGCGACGCGCGCCACCTGCGGCTCGACACGTTCGTGCGCCTGCGCTGGCTCGCGATCACCGGGCAGAGCGCCGCCGTGGTCGGGGCGCAGTTCGGGCTCGGGCTCGGGCTGCCGTTCGGCTGGTGCTTCCTGGCGATCGCCGCCTCGTCGTGGCTCAACCTCGGCCTGCGCATCCGCTTCCCGGCGAGCTACCGGCTGAGCGCCGATTCGGCGGCGCTGCTGCTGGCCTTCGACATCGTGCAGCTCGCCGTGCTGCTGTTCCTCACCGGCGGGTTGCAGAACCCGTTCTCGCTGCTGTTCCTCGCCCCGGTGCTGATCTCGGCGACCGCGCTGCCGCCGGAGCGGACGCTGGCGCTCGGCCTGCTGGCGATCGGGCTGGCGACGCTGCTGGCCCTCGTCCACCGCCCGCTGCCGTGGTTCGCCGACGGCCGGATCGAGCTGCCGTTCCTCTACGTCTCTGGGGTGTGGACGGCGATCCTGCTCGGCACGGCCTTCACCGGCGTCTACGCCTGGCGGGTCTCGGAGGAGACGCGACAGCTCGCCCAGGCGCTGGCCGCGACGGAGCTGGTGCTCGCCCGCGAGCAGCACCTGTCGCAGCTCGACGGGCTCGCGGCGGCGGCGGCGCACGAGCTCGGCACGCCGCTCGGCACGATCATGGTCGTCACAAAGGAGCTGGTGCGCCAGCTCGGCCCCGACGCGCCGCCGGCCGTCGCCGAGGACCTGCAATTGCTGCGCGAGCAGGTCGATCGCTGCCGCGGCATCCTCTCGAAGCTCACCTCGCTCGACGGCGACGGGGCCGGCTTCCTCGAGACCTTGAGCTTCAGCCATCTCATCGAGGAGCTGGTGGCGCCGCACCGCGCGATGGGCATCGCCCTCGACATATCGAGCGCGGGCGACGCCCCGGAGCCGGATTGCCGCCGCAACGCCGGCGTGATGTTCGGGCTCGGCAACATCCTCGACAACGCGGTCGACTTCGCCGACGCCCGGGTGGTGATCGAGGGGCGCTGGACCCTGGACCGGGTCACCCTGGAGATCCGAGACGACGGCCCCGGCTTCTCCGCCGAGGTGCTGCTGCGGGCGGGCGAACCCTACGTCACCACCCGCAGCCCGGACCGCACGGCGGGCCAGAACCAGGGCGGCACGGTCGGCGCCGGCCTCGGCCTCGGGCTGTTCATCGCCAAGACGCTGATCGAGCGCTCGGGCGCGCAGATCACCCTGGCCAACGCCTCGAAGCCGGGAACGCACGGGGCGCAGGTCCGGATCTCCTGGGCGCGCCACATCTTCGAGCGGGGTGCGGCGCTCCGTCATGCCCCCGAATTCGGTACCCGGCCACCCCTGCCCGCGGGCGATGTCGCGCCTATATAAACTTTCAACGAATACAACGAAATGTTTGAGGAGCTTCTCATGCTGACGCAATCGAGCTCGTCGGGCGCCCCGGATGCTGTGGCGCTCAACGACGCCGACCCGCTCGCCGCGTTTTCCGACCGCAGCCTTCTGATCGTCGACGACGACAAGCCGTTCTCGACCCGCCTCGCCCGCGCGATGGAAGCGCGCGGCTATCACGTCCAGGTCGCCGAGAGCGTGGCCGAGGGCGTCTCCGTGGTCGAGGCGCGGGCCCCCGCCTTCGCGGTGATCGACATGCGGCTCGGCGACGGCAACGGGCTCGACGTGATCGCCCGCCTGAAGGAGCGCCGGCCCGAGGCCCGCGGCGTGATCCTCACCGGCTACGGCAACATCGCCACCGCCGTCACCGCCGTGAAGCTCGGGGCGTTCGACTACCTCGCCAAGCCGGCCGATGCCGACGAGATCCACGGGACGCTGATGGCGCAGCCCGGCGAGCGGGCCGACCCGCCCGAGAACCCGATGTCGGCCGACCGGGTGCGCTGGGAGCACATCCAGCGGGTCTACGAGCTGTGCGGACGGAACGTCAGCGAGACCGCACGGCGGCTGAACATGCACCGCCGCACCCTCCAGCGCATCCTCGCCAAGCGGGCGCCGCGCTGAGGCGGGGGGCCTCCCGGCCCTCCGCTTATCGGTTGCACAGGATGCGACAATCGGGGTACTGCCGCCTTCGCAAGCGGGACGCACATCCGTGCCGCCGGAGGAAGGGGTCCTCGTGAACACCCGCAACCTGATCACGATCCTCAGCATGATGGTGCTGGTGGGAACGGAAGTCTTCGCGGTGGCGATCGCCGCGGGCTGGGCGATCGCCGGCCTGTTCGAGCTCGGCGATACCGTCGGCCACGTGCTGATGGGGCTGTTCAGCGTGGTCGCGGCTTGGATCATGCTCCAGCTCTGGCAGCGCGCGACCAGCATCGAGCCCCTGCGCACGGCACCTCGGGCCGCGCGCCGGTGATGCCCGGTCTCGGCACGTCCCGTGTCGATCCCCGCGCCCGGCTCGGCCGCCCCGACGTTCGTCACCGCCTTCTTCCGATCCAGACCCTGCTGAGTGGCCCATCATGAAAGCCCGCATCGTCGTCACCCTGAAGACCGGCGTCCTCGATCCGCAGGGCAAGGCGATCGAGGCCGCGCTCAAGTCCTTCGGCATCGCGTCGATCGAGGGCGTGCGCCAGGGCAAGGTGTTCGACATCGAGGTCGCGGCCGCGGACCGGGCCGGCGCCGAGGCGACGCTGAAGACCGCCTGCGAGAAGCTCCTGGCCAACACCGTGGTCGAGAACTACGCGATCGAGATCGCGTGATGCGCGCCGCGATCGTCGTCTTCCCCGGCTCGAACCGCGACGCCGACGTCGCCCGCGCGCTCCGGCTTGCCGGGGCCGAGGTCACGACGATGTGGCACGCCGACACCGCGCTTCCCGCCGGCACCGACCTCGCCGTCCTGCCCGGCGGCTTCTCCTACGGCGACTACCTGCGCTGCGGCGCCATCGCCGGCCGCGCCGCCGCGATGGATGCGGTCCGTGCGCACGCCGCCCGCGGCGGGCTGGTGCTCGGCATCTGCAACGGCTTCCAGATCCTGTGCGAATCCGGCCTGCTGCCGGGCGTGCTGATGCGCAACGTCGACCGCCGCTTCATCTGCCACCGGCAGACGCTGCGCGTCGAGCGCACCGACACGCGCTTCGCCGGCGCCTACGCGAAGGGCGAGGTCATCGACGTCTGCGTCGCGCACGGCGAGGGCAACTACTTCGCCGACCCCGAGACGCTGGCCCGGATCGAGGGCGAAGGCCGGGTCGCGTTCCGGTACTGCGACGCCGACGGGCAGGTGACGATTGCCGCCAACCGCAACGGCTCGCTCAACGCCATCGCCGGGATCTACTCGGAGGGCGGCAACGTCCTCGGGATGATGCCGCACCCGGAGAACTTCGTCGAAGGCCTGGTCGGCGGCACCGACGGGCGCGGTCTCTTCACCAGCCTCGCCGCCTGAGTGGCCACCGATACTGATGTCGGCCTGGTCGAACCGGGCGATGATTTGAGGAACGCCGGATCCTTAACCGCGCGTTAACTTTTTCGATTGAATGTCGGGGCATTCCAGATGTCTGGATGTCGAGTGAGACCTCCGTCCCGCTCTGTTTGATGCCTCCCTGAGACTTCAAAGCCGCCCGTCAGGGGCGGCTTTTTTTGTTCCGCATCGGAACTACGTCCCTCCCCCCTGGAGCGGGGGAGGGTGGGCCTCGCGTCAGCGAGGGTCGGGAGAGGGGAGCCCCGGTTCCGAACGTCGCGCTGCCCCTCTCCCGACCCGCTTCGCGGGCCACCCTCCCCCGCTTCAGGGGGAGGGAAGAGAGGCATCCCGCTCAGTACAGCCCGCCGGCCTGCACCGCGCGGTCGGCATCCGCCGGGACGGTGGCCGGCGCCGCGGCCTGGCCGGCCGGGGCGACGTAGGAATCCGGCGGCGCGGTGCCGGGCTTGAACGCCTCGAGGATAGTGCCGGCGCCCTCGCCCGATCCAGCGCGCATGCCGGAGCCGAGCGCCACGCGGATCAGCTTGATGCCCGGCGGCACCCGGAACGGGGTCGGCGGCTTGTCCTTGAGGGCGACCTTGAGGAAGTCGAGCGCGATCGGCGCGGCGAGGCCGCCGCCGGTGGCGCGGTCGCCGAGCGAGCGCGGCTTATCGAAGCCGATGTAGATGCCGACCGCGAGGTCCGGCGAGAAGCCGACGAACCACGCGTCCTTGGCGTCGTTGGTCGTGCCGGTCTTGCCGGCGAGCGGCTTGCCGATCTGCTTGAGGATCGTCGCCGTGCCGCGCTGCACGACGCCCTCCATGATCGAGACCATCTGGTAGGCGGTCAGCGGGTCGAGCACCTGCTCGGAATCGTCGACCAGCTTCGGCTCGTCCTGCCCGGACCACTTCTCGGCATCGCAGCCGACGCACTTGCGGTTGTCGTGCCGGTAGATCGTCTCGCCGATGCGGTCCTGGATCCGGTCGATCAGGGTCGGGCGGATGCGGCGGCCGCCATTGGCCAGCATCGAGTAGGCGGTGACCATCCGCATGACGGTGGTCTCGCCGGCGCCGAGCGACATCGGCAGCACCGGCAGCATGTCGTCGTAGACGCCGAAGCGGCGAGCATACTCGGCGATCAGCGGCATGCCGACGTCCTTGGCGAGCCGAACCGTCATCAGGTTCTTCGAGTGCTCGATGCCGTAGCGCAGGGTGTGCGGCCCGCCGGACTTGCCGTCGTAGTTCGAGGGCGTCCACGCCTCCTGGCCGGGGCCGGCCTCGATGGTGATCGGCGAGTCCTGCACGATCGAGGACGGGGTGTAGCCGTTGTCGAGGGCCGCCGAGTAGACGATCGGCTTGAACGACGAGCCCGGCTGGCGCATCGCCTGGGTCGCGCGGTTGAACTCGGATTCGTCGTAGGAGAAGCCGCCGACCATCGCGTGCACGCGGCCGGTGTTCGGGTCCATCGCGACAATGGCGCCGGACACCTCGGGCTTCTGGCGCAGGCGGTACTGCCCGCGGCCGCCATCCATCGCCTCGACGTAGATCATGTCGCCGGCGGCGAGGTTCGGGCGGCCGGCCCAGCGCATGCCGTCCGGCGGGATCGTGCCGGTGTCGCGGTCCTTGGCGACCTGGCCCGAGGCCTCGCGCTTGGGCTGCAGGCCGATCTGCACGCCGCCGCCGCCTTGCCCGAGCACCACGGCGAGCCGCCACGGCGCGACGTCGCCGAGCGCGTTCACCTCGGCCGCCGCCATGCCCCAGTCGCGCCCGGTCAGGTCGACCTTGGTGACGGGGCCGCGCCAGCCATGGGACTGGTCGTAGCGCACGAGGCCGTCGACCAGCGCCTTGCGCGCGAGGGCCTGCATCTTCGGGTCGAGGGTGGTGCGCACCGACAGGCCGCCCTCGTAGAGCTTCTTCTCGCCGTAGCGCTCGGAGATCTCGCGGCGGACCTCCTCGGTGAAGTAGTTGGCGTTGGCGGCGTTCGGGAAGGCGACGCGCGGGTTGACGCCGAGCGGCATCTTCTTGGCGGCGTCCGCCTCCTCCTTGGTGATGTAGTTGTTCTCCGCCATCAGGCGGATGATCTCGTTGCGGCGGTCGAGCGCCGCCTGGGTCTTGCGGTAGGGGTGGTAGTTGTTCGGCCCCTTCGGCAGCGCGGCGAGGTAGGCCGCCTCGTTGATCGTCAGCTCGTGCACCGACTTGCCGAAATAATCCAGCGCCGCGGCGGCGACGCCGTGCAGGTTGCGGCCCGGCACGATCGTGCCGAGGAAGATCTCGTTGAGGTAGAGCTCGAGGATCTTGTCCTTGGAGTAGGTCGCCTCGATCCGCAGCGCGATCAGCGCTTCCTTGATCTTGCGGTCGAAGGTCTGCTCGTTCGAGAGCAGGAAGTTCTTCGCGACCTGCTGGGTGATGGTCGAGGCGCCCTGCCGCTTGCCGCTCTTGGCGTTGGTCAGCGCCGCGCGCACGATGCCCTCGGGGTCGATGCCGCCGTGCTTGTAGAAGTTCTTGTCCTCGGCCGAGAGGAAGGCGGCGACGATGATCTTCGGCATCGCCTGGATCGGCAGGTAGAGCCGGCGCTCCTTGGCGTACTCGGCCAGCAGCGAGCCGTCGGCGGCGTGGACGCGGGTCATCACCGGCGGCTCGTAGTTGGCGAGCACGGCGTGGTCCGGCAGGTCCTGGCTGTATTTCCAGTAGAAGAACGCGCCGCCCGCGGCCGCGATCACGAACAGCACCGCGAAGGCGCTGAACAGGAAGCCGAAGAAGCGAAGGATGAGGCGCATCCGGTTTCCCGTCCGTCGGTTTCTTCGGCCGCGCGCGGAGCGCATTCGGCTAGGGGGGTCGGGGCTGCCCGCGAGGCGCACGCCGATCCGGCATGCCCGCAGCCTGGAAGATCCCCGCCGACGATGACCGAAGAATGGACGGCGCGACGGGGTCTCGAGTGCCCCGTATCGACACCGGATCTATGGTGAAACTGGGGCGATTGCCGCCGAGCGGCGGTTCGGCACCACCGGGCGGACCAGGCTGGCCCGGTTGCCGAAGAACTGGTCGATCGCCTTGGCCATCGAGCCGGTGACGGAGGCGCGCCACTCGGCCGATTGCAGCAGGTCGAGGTCGCGCTGGCTCGACAGGTAGCCGAGCTCGACCAGCACGCTCGGCACGTCGGGCGAGCGCAGCACCTTGAAGCCGGCCTCGCGGTGCGGCTTCGTGCTCATCTCCATCACCGGCCCGAGCTGGCCCATCAGGGTCTTGGCGAAGCCGGACGAGAAGCCGCGGGTCTCGCGCAGCGTCAGCTCCTGCAGGATGTCGGCGATCTCGGGCGGCCCGTCGCCGGATTCGGCGCCGGCGGCGGCGTCGGCCTTGTTCTCGCGCTCGGCAAGCTTGGCGGATTCGCTGTCGGTCGCCTTCTCCGAGCCGGTGTAGATCGTCGCGCCGCGCACCTGCGGCGCCGACGAGATCGAATCCGCGTGGATCGAGACGAACAGGTCGGCCTTGGCGTCGCGGGCGATGCGCACGCGCTCGGACAGCGGCACGTAGACGTCGCGGTCGCGGGTCATCGCCACCCGGTAGCGGCCGCCGGCCTCGAGCCGGGCGACCAGCGCCTGGGCGAAGCCGAAGACGATGTCCTTCTCGAACACGCCGCCGACCGCGATCGCGCCGGGATCGATGCCGCCGTGGCCGGCATCGACCACGATCAGCGGGCGCCGGTCGGCGGGCTCGGCCGGCGCCCGC
>NZ_VRVH01000204.1:0-8312 GCF_008040095.1 Methylobacterium sp. WL6
CTTGACGTTGCCCGCGTTGATCTGGTCGAGCTTCGAATAGCGCGTGTTGGCGTAGTCGACCGTCTGCAGCACCTGCTCGGCCGGGTTCGCCAGATGCTTCATCAGATCGTCGTTCGCGATCGCCGGGCTGGTCGATGCGAGAGCGACGAGGAGCAGGTGCGGTCCAAGATCGAGATTCATCGCTCGGCAGCCTGATCTGCAAAATGAAAAGGCGCCGCCCGACCAGCGGGACGGCGCCTCGATCAATCATGGATCCCGATCGTCGGACGACGTTCAGGCCGCCTTCCTGTCCCGCCCGATCAGCTTGCGGTTGATCAGGAGCTCGGCGATCTGGACCGTGTTCAGGGCGGCGCCCTTGCGCAGGTTGTCCGAGACGCACCAGAAGTTCAGGCCGTTCTCCACCGTCGCGTCCTCGCGGATGCGGGAGATGTAGGTGGCGTCCTCGCCCGCCGCCTCGTGCGGGGTCATGTAGCCGCCGTTCTCGCGCTTATCGATCACCAGGATGCCGGGCGCCGAGCGCAGGATCGCGGTCGCCTCCTCGGCGGAGATCGGTCGCTCGAACTCGACGTTGACGGCCTCCGCGTGGCCGATGAACACCGGCACACGCACGGCGGTGGCCGTGAGCTTGATCTTGGGGTCGAGCATCTTCTTGGTCTCGGCGACCAGCTTCCACTCTTCCTTGGTGTAGCCGTCCTCCATGAACACGTCGATGTGCGGGATGACGTTGAAGGCGATGCGCTTGGTGAACTTCTCCTGCTTCACCTCGCCGGCCGTGAACACGGCGCGGGTCTGGTTGAACAGCTCGTCCATCGCGTCCTTGCCGGCGCCGGAGACCGACTGGTAGGTCGAGATCACCACGCGCTTGATCGTCGCCGCCTCGTGCAGCGGCTTCAGGGCGACCACGAGCTGCGCCGTCGAGCAGTTCGGGTTGGCGATGATGTTGCGCTTGGAGAAGCCGACCACCGCGTCGGCGTTCACCTCGGGCACGATCAGCGGCACGTCCGACTCGTAGCGGAACGCCGACGAGTTATCGATCACCACGCAGCCCTGCGCGCCGATGCGGGGCGACCACTCCTTGGAGGTCTCGCCGCCGGCCGACATCAGGCAGATGTCGGTGTCGGAGAAGTCGTAGGTGTCGAGGGCTTTGACCTTGAGGATCTTGTCGCCGAAGGAGACTTCCTGGCCCTGGCTGCGGCGCGAAGCCAGAGCCACGACCTCGTCGGCGGGGAAGGCCCGCTCGGCGAGGATGTCCAGCATCTCGCGGCCCACGTTCCCCGTGGCGCCGACGATGGCGACCTTGTAACCCATCTCGATCAGACTCCGCTTGCCGCGCGCGATCCCGGCATCCGCCGCCCGCGTCGGGCCATGACCCGCCGGCCCCGCGACGTCGCAAGGTGGGACCTGCGGAAGGCGGGAGCAAGGCGCCGGGGTCGCTCGCCTGTCAAGGGAGGCGGCGTCATGCCTCCCGCGCTTCGTCATGCATCCCCGCGGCAAGGTTCGATTCACCGCGTGCCGAGAAAGCCGGCCTCGGGCGGCGGATCGAAACCACCGGGGAGGCGATCCGGGCGGAGGATGCAGGTGCTTTCCCGAGGCGCGACCGCATCCGATGGCCACAGACGAGACGTTCCCCGGCCTCGCGCCCGCGGCGGCCGCGCCGCGGCGGTGGCGGCTCGTCGCCTTCGCCGGCCGAGCGGTCGGCGCCGTGCTGACGATCGGCGCGCTGAGCGTGCTGTCCCGCGAGACGGCCCGGACGCGTCCGCCCGAGCCGGCGCCGGCCTCCGTCACGACCACCGATCTCGGGATCGCCTTCGTGCCGGCCATGACGCTCGCGCCACGGCCCGCCGTCTCTGCCGAGACGGCCGGGCGCCTGCGCCTCGACCTGGCGGGCGAGGCCGCCCGGATCGAACCGCGGCACGGCCGGCAGGAGCAGACGCTGGGCCGCGGCGACTTCGCGGCAATCGAGGAGACGCATCTGCGCCTCACCCTGACGCGGGACGCCCCCGAGCCGCAGCCCGGCCTGTTCGTGACCCTGGCCCGGCGGGCGGCGGAGGGCCCGAACCTCTCGGTGATCCGGACCGGCCAGCGCGGGCGGATCGCCACGAAATTCGGTGCGGTCGAGACGCTGGAGGCGACGCTGTCGGGCGCGGGGCGCCGGATCTGCACCGGCTTCGTCACCCTGGAGGCCCAGCCGACGCGGATCGACGGCTGGCTCTGTGCGCCCCTCGGGCAGCCGCCCGAGCCGCGCACGCTCGCCTGCACCCTCGACGCGCTCACCCTCGACGCGCGCGCCGACCCGGCCACGAGCGCGGTCTTCGCCGACGCGGAGGGCCGCCGCGACGCCGCCTGCGACCCGATCCGGGCTCTGTCGTCCGGGGAGCCGGAAGGCCGCACCGGCTCGATCGTGCCGCGCCGCACGCCGCCCGCGCGGAAACCGCAGCATCCTTGAGCGAGCCCTTCGCGTGATCGGGGCGGTTAGCCCCTTTGCGCGATTGGGGCGACAATGCGGCAAAACACGCAAGCTGAGCCGTTTTTCCGGAACCGCGGCCACGCTCGGGCGTCTACCCCGCAACAGGCACCGGATTCTTAATCTCTCGGCGCCATACCCGACCCCGCATTCAAACAAGGTGCGTCATGCGCTCGATCAAGATCGCCCTGCTGGGCGCCCTCGCCGTCACCGGCCTCGGCTTCACCGCGCCGGTCCAGGCCCAGGACGGTTACGCCCCGGGCTACCGCGTCAGCCGTCCGCTGCCGATCCGCATCCGCCCGCGCAGCTGGCTCGATGCCGGCAACGTCGTCGAGCCGGGCAACGGCTCAGTGAGCAACCCGGCCACCAACCCGGTCCTGATCGCGCAGTCGAACCAGCTCAACCCCGTCTACGGCCGCAACGACGGCTACGGCGGCGGCATCCTGCCCGACCCGATCACCAACGGCCCGTTCATCGGCGCCCGGTCGAGCGCGATCCGCAACGTCGACTTCTCGGCGATCGACGCGATCGATCCGACCTCCTACGTCGCGCGCTACGGCAACCCGTACTAAGCCGACACGGACCTCGTCGATCGGGGCGCGCAGCACGGGCTGCGCGCCCTTTTTCATGCGTGGCGTCCCGCCGCTCAGGCCGCGCGGACGCGCAGCTCGGACGCGATCAGCTCGGCCATCGCGCGGGTGCCGAGCACCGGGTCGCCGTCGCTCGCGATGTCGGCCGTGCGCGCGCCGCCGGCCAGCGCCGCGGTGATCGCGGCGTCGACGAGGTCGGCCGCCTCGCCGAGGCCGAACGAGTAGCGCAGGCACATGGCGAGCGAGCCGATCATCGCGATCGGGTTGGCCTTGTCCTGGCCGGCGATGTCGGGCGCCGAGCCGTGCACCGGCTCGTAGAGCGCCTTCCGGGTCCCGCGCGCGTCGACCGCGCCGAGGGAGGCCGAGGGCAGCATCCCGAGCGAGCCGGTGAGCATGGCGGCGACGTCGGAGAGCACGTCGCCGAACAGGTTGTCCGTCACCAGCACGTCGAACTGCTTCGGGCGCCGCACCAGCTGCATCGCGCAGTTGTCGGCGAGCACGTGCTCCAGCGCGATTCCCGCGTAGTGGCGGGCGTGCACCTCGGTGACGACCTCCTTCCACAGCACGCCGGACTTCATCACGTTGTGCTTCTCGGCGGAGGCGACGCGGCCGGAGCGCTTGCCCGCGAGATCGAAGGCGACGTGCGCGATCCGCTCGATCTCGGCGGTGGTGTAGACCTGCGTGTCCACGGCCCGCTTCGAGCCGTCGGGCAGGGTGGTGATCTCCTTCGGCTCGCCGAAGTAGACGCCGCCGGTGAGCTCGCGCACGATCATGATGTCGAGGCCCTCGACCAGCTCGCGCTTGAGCGCCGAGGCGTCGGCCAGCGCCGGGTAGCAGATCGCCGGGCGCAGGTTCGCGAACAGGCCGAGGTCCTTGCGCAGCCGCAGCAGGCCGGCCTCGGGGCGGATCTCGTAGGCCACGCCGTTCCACTTCGGCCCGCCGACGGCCCCGAGCAGGATCGCGTCCGCCGCGTCGGCCTTGGCCAGCGTCGCATCCGAGAGCGGCTTGCCGTGGGCGTCGATGGCCGAGCCGCCGACGAGGTCGGTCTCGGTCTCGAAGGTGGCGAGCCCGGTCTCGGCCAGCGCCGTCAGCACTGTCTCGACGCCGGCCATCACCTCGGGGCCGATCCCGTCGCCGGGCAGGAGCAGGAGCTTGTAGGTGGTCATGGAGTTCGCCTCTTATCGATGGGTCATTGAGAGCCGTAACGACTCACTTCGACCGGCCTTACCGATCTTCGACTGTCCCACCCCACTTCCGCATCCTGAGGCGATGGAGCGAAGCGGAGGCCTCGAGGGAACGCTCCAGAGATCGCGAGGGTGCTGGAGAACTCCTTCGAGGCCCGCTCACGCGGGCACCTCAGGATGAGGGCGTGGGTGGGACGATCCGATCGAACCGGCGCGAAACGCGCGCCCTGATTCGACCGCTTTGGAAACGTCACACCTTCCGCGCCACCGTGAACCGGGCCGCCTCGCACAGGGTCCGCGCCCGGTCGCCCCAGCGAACCACCGCCTCCTCGCAGACGCCGACCAGCCGGTCGCACTCGGCCCGGGCGCCGTCGAGGCCGAGGCGGTCGACGAGGGTCGCCTTGCCGGCGTCCTTGTCCTTGCCGGTGGCCTTGCCCATCGCCTCCGGCGAGGCCTCGCGGTCGAGGATGTCGTCCGCGATCTGGAAGGCCTGGCCCAGCGCGAGGCCGTAGCGCAGCAGCGCGGCGCGCTCGTCCCGGGTGGCGCCGCCGACCATCGCGCCGGCCTCGACCGAGAAGGCGAGGATGGCGCCGGTCTTCATCGCCTGCATCCGCAGCGTGTCGTCCACGTCGAGGGAGACCGGGCCGAAGCGGCCTTCCGCCGTCAGGTCAAGCAGCTGGCCGCCGACCATGCCGCCCAAGCCCGAGGCGCGGGCGAGGCCGAGCACGAGGTCGGCACGGATCGACGGGTCGGGCTGCCAGGTCGGGTCGGCCACGATCTCGAAGGCCAGGGTCTGCAGCGCGTCGCCGACGAGGATCGCGGTGGCCTCGTCGTAGGCCTTGTGCACGGTCGGCTTGCCGCGGCGCATGTCGTCGTCGTCCATCGCCGGCATGTCGTCGTGGACGAGCGAGTAGCAGTGCACCAGCTCGACGCCGGCGCCGGCCGCGAGCGCGCCGGCCTCGGAGCCGCCGAGCATGCGCGCGGTCTCGACCGCGAGGAACGGGCGCAGGCGCTTGCCGCCGCCGAGCACCGCATGGCGCATCGCCTCCATCAGGCGGGGCGGGCGCGCGATCTCGCCGGGGCCGACCTCGGGGCCGAGGCGCTCGACCAGGAAGGTCTCCACCGTGTCGGCCACGCGGGCGAGCTTGTGGGAAAACCCGTCGCCGGCGGCTTGCGACTTGACCGGAGCGGGGTGAGCCTGCGTTGAGGTCATCGGGAACGGGCCTTGGCGGGAGTGGGACGCGACACGGTGCGGGCGGACGATAGCAAAGCGGCGCCGGGTCACGACGCGCAGAGTACCGAGGCGCGGGACCTGAGGTCGCTGGGGCGCCCGCAGCTGCCGCCACCGTCGCGGCGGGTCCGGAAGCTCGTCGGGCGCATCCTGCTCGTCCCGGCGGTCGGGATCGTCCTCATGCTCGCGCTGGCGCTGCTCTATAGCGCGGTGACGCCGCCCTCAACCCTGATGCTCGGGCGATGGTTGACGCTGCAGCCGGTGGCTCGCGAGGCGGTGCCGCTATCGGCGATCGCGCCGGCGCTGGTCCAGGCGGTGGTCGCCTCCGAGGACCAGCGCTTCTGCCTCGACAACGGGGTCGACGTCGGGGCCCTGCGCGACGTGGTCGACGACGAGGACGGCCCGAGCCGCGGCGCCTCGACGATCGCGATGCAGACGGTGAAGAACGTCTTCCTCTGGCCCGGCCGGTCCTACCTCCGCAAGGCGCTGGAGATCCCGCTCGCGTTTCTCCTCGACGCGCTCTGGGGCAAGCGGCGGATGATGGAGATCTACCTCAACGTCGCCGAGTGGGGCGACGGCGTCTACGGCGCGCAGGCCGCCGCCCGGTACTGGTTCGGCAAGAACGCCCGCGACCTCACCCGCGGCGAGGCGGCCCTGCTCGCCGCGACCCTGCCGAACCCGATCCGGCGCAGCGCCGGGCGGCCCTCGCGCGGGGTGCGGGCGCAGGCCGAGCGCATCCAGGGCCGGATGGGGCAGGTCGAGAGCCTGATGGGCTGCCTGAGGGGATGAGTTTTTTCAGATCCCCGGTTCGCAGGCCGGCCCGATGCGGTTAGGGAGCGTGATCCGAACGAGAACGAGCGCCATGGCCGAGACCGGCACCACAGAGATCACCCTGGAGCGGATCGCCCTGATCCGCCGCCTCGTCGTCGGCTGGAACGCCGACGGGGCGGGCGCGCCAATGATCCACCCGGACGCGCCCTACGGCTCGACCGCGCGGGACGACGACATCGCCAACGTCACCGGCGACGACGAGGGGGCCGACGCGGAGCACCGGGCGGTTGGCGCGGCGTTCGCCGCCTTCGTCCGCCACGCGGTGCTCAAGCCCGGGCGCTACCAGTACCACAACCCCCTGGCCAAGCTCGATCCGGGCCGGGCCGGCGACGTGTTCCGCGACGCGGACGGCGCCACGCCGGAGCACATCACCTTCGACGTCACCGCCGAGCACCTCGCGCTGATCCCGCACCTCGCCGTGCGCTGGAGCGATGCGCTGGACGTGCCCTGCGTCGACGCGGAGGCGCCCTACGGCGCGACGCCGGTGCCGGATTCCGCCCTGCACCACGAGATCCAGCCGGCGCTGCAGATCTTCCTGCGCTACGCCGACATCGCGCCGGGCGACTACGCCTAGGCCGCGGTCGCCCGGCGGCTTCCCTCCCCCTTCGCGGGGGAGGGTGCAGGCCCTCAAGCGTCCCGCTTCTTGCGCTGCGCCAGGGTCCGCAGCCGCAGCGCGTTGAGCTTGATGAAGCCCGCCGCGTCGCGGTGGTCGTAGGCGACGGCGCCTTCCTCGAAGGTGACGAGGTCCTGGTCGTAGAGCGAGTGCGGGCTCGTCCGGCCGATGACGTGGACGCCGCCCTTGTAGAGCTTCAGCCGGACCTCGCCGGTGACCTTCTCCTGGCTCTTGTCGATCAGCGCCTGCAGCATCTCGCGCTCGGGCGAGAACCAGAAGCCGTTGTAGATCAGCTCCGCGTATTGCGGCATGATCTGGTCCTTCAGGTGCGCCGCGCCCCGGTCCAGCGTGATCGACTCGATCGCGCGGTGGGCCGGCAGCAGGATGGTGCCGCCGGGCGTCTCGTACATGCCGCGGCTCTTCATGCCGACGAAGCGGTTCTCGACGAGGTCGAGCCGGCCGATGCCGTTGTCGTGGCCGAGCTGGTTGAGCCTGGCCAGGAGCGAGGCCGGGGACAGCGCCTCGCCGTCGATGGAGACCGCGTCGCCCTTCTCGAAGCCGACGGTGATGATCGTCGGCGTGTCGGGCGCCTCCTCGGGCGAGAGCGTGCGCGAGAAGACGTAGTCCGGCACCTCGTCGGCCGGGTCCTCCAGCACCTTGCCCTCGGAGGAGGCGTGCAGGAGGTTGGCGTCCACCGAGAACGGGCTCTCGCCGCGCTTGTCCTTGGCGATCGGGATCTGATGCGCTTCCGCGAAGGCGATCAGCTGCTCGCGGCTCTTCAGGTCCCATTCGCGCCAGGGGGCGATGACCGTCACGTCGGGCTTCAGGGCGTAGTAGCCGAGCTCGAACCGGACCTGGTCGTTGCCCTTGCCGGTGGCGCCGTGGCAGACCGCGTCGGCGCCGAGGCGCTCGGCGATCTCGATCTGCTTCTTGGCGATCAGCGGCCGGGCGATCGAGGTGCCGAGCAGGTAGACGCCCTCGTAGACCGCGTTGGCGCGGAACATCGGGAACACGTAGTCCCGCACGAATTCCTCGCGCAGGTCCTCGATGAAGATGTTCTCCGGCTTGATCCCGAGCAGCTCCGCCTTGCGGCGGGCCGGCTCCAGCTCCTCGCCCTGCCCGAGATCGGCGGTGAAGGTGATCACCTCGCAGCCGTAGGTCGTCTGCAGCCATTTCAGGATGATCGAGGTGTCGAGGCCGCCGGAATAAGCCAGCACCACCTTTTTCACGGGCTTCTTGTCGGGCTCGGACATGCGGACCTTCGGGTGTTCGCGGCGATGGGCAGGGCGAGGAGCTGGAGCCGGCCCGCCGCAAGGCGGAGCTGCTCGGGATCAAGCCGGAGAACATCTTCATCGAGGACCTGCGCGAGGAATTCGTGCGGGACTACGTGTTCCCGATG
>NZ_VRVH01000205.1:0-8232 GCF_008040095.1 Methylobacterium sp. WL6
GGCCCAGGGGGCGCGCAGCGAGGCGCGCGAAGCCGCACGCGCCGACGGGACCGCTCCGGCCGCGTGATCCGCGATAGCCGCGGCTAAGTTCCATTCCCCGCGGTGCAAGGTGTGCTGCCGCCTTGAACCTGTTCCGTGGCCTTGAACCTGTGCCGTGGCCTTGTGGCGGCGCGGTCGATTAAGGCCGCCGGGTCGATCGCCCGGACCCGTCATGAGCCGCACCCAGAAAGCCGCCCTCGCCAGTGCCGTCGTCGGCCTGGTGGTCACGGGGCTGAAGTTCCTCGCCTACTGGCTCACCGGCAGCCTCGCGCTGTACTCGGATGCGCTCGAGAGCATCATCAACGTGGTCGCGGCGCTCAGCGCGTTCGTGGCCCTGCGCGTCGCCGGCCTGCCGGCCGACGACGACCACCCCTACGGCCACCACAAGGCGGAGTTCTTCTCGGCGGTGATCGAGGGAGCGCTGATCATCGTCGCGTCGCTGCTGATCCTGCGCGAGGCGTATTACGGCATCCTGGCCCCGAAGCCCGTCGACGCCCCCGCCCTGGGGCTGGCCATCAACGCCGGCGCCACGGTGATCAACGCGGTGTGGGCGTGGGCGCTGCTGCGCTGGGGCAAGGCCTGGCGCTCGCCGGCGCTGGTCGCCGACGGCCGCCACGTGCTCGCCGACGTGTTCACCTCGGGCGGCGTGCTCGTCGGCGTCGGCCTGGTGCTGGCGACCGGCATCCCCGTGCTCGATCCGGTCGTCGCCGGCCTGGTGGCCCTGAACATCCTGTGGTCCGGCTGGAAGATGGTCCGCGAATCCGTCGACGGGCTGATGGACCGGGCGGCGCCGGGCGAGATGGTCGGGCAGATCCGCGCGCTGATCTCGCTGCACGGCGAGGGCGCGCTGGAGGCGCACGACGTGCGGACGCGCTACGCGGGCCAAGCGACCTTCATCGACTTCCACCTCGTGGTGCCCGGCGAGATGAGCGTGCGCGAGGCGCATGAGATCTGCGACCGGCTCGAGGACGCGCTCGAGACCACGATCCCCGGCGCCGTGGTGGTGATCCACGTGGAGCCGTCTGAGCACGCGAAGTTCCGCGGCGTGCCGGTGCTCTGACCGAGTCTCCTGGCACCAAGTCCCCTGGCACCAAGTCCCCTGACAGCAGCTCCCCTGGCAGGATCTCGTGGGCCGGGCTTCCGGGTTCGGAACCCACCGGGACCCGGGGCCCGGGGCGTCTGCGCACTCTGCCACGCCCGCGAATGAATGCAACTTACGGTCGGATCGGACCCAGGGGTTTCAAAGTTCGTTAACCAGGTTCTCAGATTGTACCGAGTGCCGCGATACGTTCAGGAGTTGTTATCGAACGGGGCGCGGCCGAGCATGGTGCGGCTGAAGGCCTATGATGGTGTGTGCTTCTCCTGTCGATCGAGATGCTGGCCGGCGCGGCCGGACGGCGGGCCGCCTCGCGGTCGCCCTCGCCTGTGCGGCCGCCCTGTCGGGTTGCATGGCGACCCGGGCGCGGGAGGCCTCCCACCCTGCGATCCGTGACGTCGCTCAGACGGGATCGATCCCGGAGGCGCCGCCGGCGGTCGTCGCCGCGGCGCAGGAGGAGGTCGGGCGCACCATGCGCCTCGGGCTGATGAACTACCGCCTCAACGTCGGCGACAACCTCGAGATCTCGCTGCTGATCGATTCCAGCGTGGTGCAGCCGACCTACCGGCTGAACCCGAACGACGAGTTCGACGTCGATTTCCGGACCCACCCGGAATACAACCGCACGGTTGTAGTCCGGCCGGACGGGCGGATCTCGCTTCCGGGCAAGAACGGCATCATGGTCGCCGGGCTGTCGCCCGAGCGCGCCGCCACCCTGATCCGCGAGACCTACGACGACGTCCTGATCAACCCGGTCGTCACGGTCCTGCTGCGCAAGTTCCGCACGCCGATCGACGACTTCCGCGACCTGACCCAGCGGTCCGACATCGGCCGCGTCAAGCTGATGGCGATCGAGCCGGACGGCAAGATCAACCTGCCGATGGTGCCGCCGGTCCAGGCGGCCGGCCGCACCGTCAACGAGGTCTCGGCCGCGCTCGCCGCCGCCTACCGGCATCACCTCGCCTCGGTCAGCCCGAGCGTGCGGCTGGCGTCGCTGGTGCCGGCCAACACCATGGTGTTCGGCGAGGTCCGGGTGCCCGGCCCGGTCACGCTGTCGGGCGCCCGGACGCTGGCCCAGGTGCTCGGCACCGCCGGCGGCATCCTGCCGACCGCCGCGGGCGACGCGGTGCGGATCATCCGCTTCGACAGCGGTGCGCAAGGAGGCGCGCAAGGGGCGGTGCAGGTCGTCGACATCGGCGTGCCGGGCCTGGCCGACTCGATCGTCGTGCCGCCGAACGCCACGGTCTACGTGCCGCCCTCGGTGCTGGCCAAGACCGCGCGCGCGGTCGACCTCGTGGTCCGCCAGATCCTGCTCTTCAACGGCACCGGCTTCGGGGTGAACTACATCACCGGCCCCGCCGCCACGACCTCCACCAGCACCACGGCGAGGGCCGCCCTATGAGCGCGACCGAGACCGCCCTCGAGCCGCGCAGGTTCGACCGACCCGGCTTCGACCTGCGCGACGGGCTCGGAGCCCTGTTCCGCCATGCCCGCCCGGCGCTGCTGATCCTGGCGGCGGCGCTGGTCGGCGCCGGGATCTACCTGCTGCTGACCCCGACCGAGTACACGGCCGACGCCAAGCTCATCATCCGCCTCGGCCGCGAGAAGGCGGCCGCGCCGATCGGCGGCGGCACCAACCAGAACTACATGTTCTCCGAGCGCGCGCAGAACGTGAACAACGAGATTGAGATCCTGCGCGACCCGAGCATCGTGCGCGGCGAGTTCGAGGCGCTGAAGGCGATCACGCCGGTGGGCGACCTCGGCCCGCCGCCCGAGGATTGGGGCGCGTGGCTCGTCTACCAGGGCCGCCAGCTCGTCCGCGTCGCCAAGGGGGTCAAGACCTGGGTCGTCGACACCGCCCGCATCCCCTTCGAGGCGATCGGCCTGCTGCGTCATCTCAGCCCGGACGAGAAGCTGTACGAGGCCTACCTCGCCTCGTTCAAGGTCGTGTTCGTCAAGGAGACGGACGTGATCGTCACCGGCTTCACCTGGACCGACCCGAACTTCGCCGCAGCCGCCCTCAACCGCCTGCTCGACGCCTACAAGCGCCGCCACGTCGAGGTCTACGCCGACGAGACGCCGGCCTCGTTCTACGCGGGCAAGCTGGAACGCGCCCGCGCCGAGCTCGCCGCGATCGACCAGCAGCTCGGCAAGTACCTCAAGGGCGCCAACACCGCGAGCTTCGCGATCGAGCAGCAGAACGACCTCGGCACGCTCGCCGACCTCGCCCGCCAGAAGTCGGCGGCGCAGATCGAGCGCGAGGGCGTCGAGACCCGGCTGAAGCGCACCAAGGAATCGGGGCCCGACCGCTGGCAGCCGACGCCGCCGGACGCCGACCCGACGGTCGCCGCCTTCGATCAGCGCTTCGCCGAGCTGCGCACCCGGCGCTCGGAGCTCGCGACGCGGTTCCGCCCCGCCGCGCCGGAATTCGCGAGCCTCGACCGCGACCTCACCGAGCTCGCCCGCCAGAAGTACCGGGCCCTGATCAGCGCCGACACCACCCGGCTGGCGGTGCTCGCCGAGAAGATCGCGGCGATCTCCAACATCGAGGCGTCGCGGCGGCAGGCGGCGATCGGCCAGAGCGACGCCTCGCTCGCCTTCGGCCGGCTCGGCCAGCAGAAGAGCCTGCTCACCGACGAGATCACCCAGACCCAGCGCCGCATCGACGAGCTGAAGACCGGCACCGGCCTCGATTCGCAGTCGGTCACCTCCTCCTCGCTCGTCGCCCGCGCGGTGCCGCCGCGGCTGCCGAGCGGGCCGAACCGCCTGCTGATCCTCGGGCTCGCCGCCGGCCTCGGCCTCGTCGCGGCCCTCGCCTACGTCGCGCTCGCCGAGATCCTCGCCCAGACCTACCGCAGCGCGTCGGACGTGGCGCGCTCCCTCCGGGTGCCGGTTCTCGCCGCCCTCCCCTTGCGGAACGAGGGCCGCGCCGAGCCGCGGCGGACCCGTGCCCCCGGCCTCCGCGGAGCCCACGCATGATCGCCGCCGCGTTCCACGATCCCGCCGTGCCGGACCGCCTCGACCTGGAGCCGGCCCTGGTCCAGCTCAACCGCCGCGAGGGGCCGCCGCTCCGCCGCATCGGCGTCACCGCGGTGCAGGCCGGCGACGGCGTCACCTCGCTCAGTCGCCAGCTCGCCGGGCTCTATGCCCGCCGCGACCTCGACGTGGTGCTGATCGAGGCGAACTGGGCCAAGCCCGCGCTGGCCGCCGCCTACGGCCTCTCGGGCAAGCCGGGCTTCGCCGACATCGTGCTCGGCGCCGTCGCGCCGCTCGACGGCGTCCACGCGGTCGCCGACGGCTTCCACGTCGTCCCCGCCGGCACCCCGGCCTCGATCCGCGAGGCCGGACTCGACGACGCCCGGGTCGAGGCCTTCCTCGGCCTGGTCGACCAGCGCTACCACCTCGCGATCCTCGATTGCGCGCCGATCGGGCAGATCGGCGACACCGCGGCCCTGAGCCCCCTCGTCGACGGCTTCGTCGTCGTCGTCGGGGCCGAGCGGACCCGGCGGGTCGTGGCCGAGCAGGCGATGCGCGACCTCGACGCGGCCGGCGGGACCGCGCTCGGCGTCGTCCTCAACCGGACCCGGCGGCCGATCCCCGACTGGCTCTACCGGCGGCTCGGATGAGGGCCGCGCTCCGCACCCTCCCCCCGCTGGCGATCGGCGCCGGCGCCGCCGCGATGGCCGTGTCGCTGGCGAGCGTTCCGCTGAAGTTCGCCGTCGTCGGGCTCGTCGCGCCGCTGGGCGCGCTCGGCGCCCTGATCCTGGGCCAGCGCGTCCGGCTGACGCCGTTCCTGCTCGTCGCCTTCGCGGTCGGATTGACGGTCAAGCTCGACGTCAGCATGTTCCAGCACTTCGAGGCGGTCGGCCAGTACCTGCCGAGCATCGGCGGCGGCGCCGGGCTCACCGTCAGCGTCGCCTTCCTCGTGGCGCTGACGCTCATCGCCTTCAAGCTCGTCGGCATCGGCGAGGCGCGCCCGCAGCGCCTGTCGCTCGATCCGCCCCTGGTGCTGACGCAGGCCGCCTTCATGGCGGCAGGCGTGCTCTCGCTCGCGAACGCGGGCGACCCCGCCTACCTGTGGTTCGACGAGTGGCGCTTCCTCACGCTGCTCGTCGTCTCGGTCTCGATCGCCAACTTGAGCCCCCGCGACGTCCGCACCCTGGCGCTGGCGATCTGCGTCCTCTGCCTGGTGCAGACGGCGGCGGCGGCGGTGCAGTACGTCACCGGCTCGGAGCTCGGCCTCGGCGTGCTCGGCGAGGAGCAGATCGTCGAGGAGAACATCAACTTCCAGGCCCAGCGCCGCGCCGCCGGCTTCAAGGTCCACCCCAACATCCTCGGCTACTATTACGAGGTGGTCTGGCCGCTCGCGCTGGCGCTGGCGCTGTCCCGCGGCCCGACCTGGCTGCGCCTCGTCGGCGCGGCCGGCGCGCTCTCGGCGCTGGGCGGCGTGGTGCTGACCCTGTCGCGGGCCTCGTGGCTGACCTACCCGCTCTCGGCGACGCTCGTCGTGCTGCTGGTCTACCGCGACCGGCTGCTCACGCGGGCGAGCCTGATCGTCGCCGGCCTCCTCCTCCTCGTGGGCGTGATCGCCGCGATCGTCGTCGGGCCGATGATCTGGGAGCGCCTGTTTGCCGACGACGGCGGCTCGGCGGCGCAGCGCGGCCCGCTCAACGCGGCGGCGCTGGCGCTGTTCGCGCAGTTCCCGATCCTCGGGGTCGGCTTGAACAACTTCGGCAACATGTTCGCCACCCTCGACCAGACCGGCCTGTCGCGGCTCGCCGGGTTGTTCGACCGCTCCAACCACGTCGTCCACAACCTGCACATCCTCGTCCTCACCGAGGTCGGCGTCGTCGGGTACGCCGCCTTCGCCCTGGTCTTCGGGATCGGCCTGTGGCGGGGCTTTTCCGCGATCCGGCGCGCGCCGGTCGGCGATCCGCTCGCAGCGATCGCCGGCGCCTCGGCGATCGGGCTGCTCGCCCACCTCCTCCACGGCCTCGTCGACCCGGGCTTCCGCCTCAACCTCGGCATCGCCGAGCTGCTCTACACCGCGCTCGGGATGATCGCCGCGGTGGCGGCGGCGCAGCGCGCCACCCGCCCTGCCGACCTGAGCGCGGGTCCCCTCTCCCATGGGGAGAGGGACAGGGTGAGGGGCGTGACTTTTCCGGACGACGCACGCCCCTCACCCCAGCCCTCTCCCCCTGGGAGAGGGAGCCGCGTGATGTCGCGCGGTATCCGATCCGAGCGTCCCGAACGACGAAGCGCGAGCCTGCGATGACCCCCGCCCTCAGCGTCCTCATCGTCACCTACAAGTCGGGCGCCGACATCGACACCTGCCTCGCCCTGCTGGCGGCGAGCCGGATCGACCGCGCCTACGAGGTGATCGTCGTCGACAACGCCTCGGGCGACGGAACCGCCGAGCGGATCGCGGCCGACTGGCCCGGGATCCGGGTGATCGCGGAGACCGAGAATCACGGCTTCGCCGGCGCCAACGCGCTGGCCTATGCGGCGTCGCGGGGCGCGGCGATCCTGCTGCTCAACCCGGACGCGTACCTGCGCGATCCGGACGCGGTCTCGGCGGCGCTGGCGCATCTCGACGCCCACCGCCAGGTCGGCGCCGTCGGCCTGCGCCTCGTCTTCGAGGACGGACGCCATCAGGTCGGCGATGCCGGGTTCGAGCCGCGGCCGCTCACCGTCGCCGTGCATGCGGCCGGGCTGTCGGGGCGGTTCGGTCTGCGCGGGGTCTACCTCGCGGGCGGTCAGGCGCGGGCGCCGGGGCCGGTCTCCGTCGACTGGCTCTGCGGCGCCTTCCTGATGCTGCGGCGCGAGGCGGTCGAGGCGATCGGCGGCCTGTCGAGCCCGCTGTTCCTCTACGGCGAGGACGTCGACTGGGGCTGCCGGCTGCGCGACGCCGGATGGCGGGTCGACTACCTGCCGGGCCGCAGCGTGGTCCACCTCCAGGGCGGCTCGGGCAGCAACCGCTCCGCCCGCTGGCTCGACGGGCTCGCCGGCGTCTACGCCCTGCGCAACGGCGGCCGGCGGCTGTCGTCGCCGGCCTTCTTCGCGGTGCCGCTCTGGCTCGGGTTCACGGCGCGCGCCGCCGCCTACGGGCTGCTCGGCCGCCTGCGGCGGCGGCCGGACCTCCTGAGCAAGAGCCGCGACATGAAGCGTTTCGCGGCTCACCTTGCCAATACAGTCGAGACCAGATCGCGCTGATCGCTCAGCGCTTCCTGATGAAGACCATGTGGTAGCCCTTGAGCGGACCCGGCGTGAGCCGGAACAGCAGTTCCCAGAACTTACCCAGGACGATGTTCTCGCCATGATAGAACGGTTGCCCATCGAACGCGTAGGTGAAGTGCTCGAACCGGTCAGTTGGGAAAAGCCGCTTCCGCGCCGCTTCCGTGTTCATCGTGTAGAGCGGCACGAAGGAGTCGATCTCGACGCGGCGTGGCTCGACCATGCGCAGCACGCGGGCGTGCAGGCGCTTGGGGATCAGGCGGGCGCCGATCCCGACATAGCCCCAGCGGTTGGGCGTCCAGGCGCAGAGCCAGCCGCCGGGCGCGAGGATGCGGCCGAGCTCCTCCGCCGTCCGCTCGGGCGTCTCGATGTGCTCCAGCACCGAGAAGGCGGAGATCAGGTCGAAGCTGGCATCCGGGAAGGGCAGCAGCCCGTCGTGGCCGACGAGCTCGACGGCGTCCGCCGTCTCGTTTCCGAGAACCGCCTCGTCGACGTCGCAGGCGGTGACGTGGGCGCAGCGCCCGCGGAAGTCCCCGAGCTGGCGGCGCAGTGGAACCGGGTCATGGCTCCACTTGCCGCGTCCGGCGCCGAACTCCATGACCCGCATGTCGGGGCGCAGCAGCGCGTTGACGCGGACGATGTACTCCATCCGGTGGTCCTGCCGGGAGTAGCCCCCGGCCCCCATCTCGCGGAACAGCCGCTCCTCGACGGTGACCGGCTCGCGGCGGGGCATCGCGTCCTGGCGCAGAAGGGTGTCGTGGCCCATGGTTCGTCCTCCTCAAGCGATGGGATGGTGGGGACGCGCCGCGCGCGGGCGTCCGATGGCGACCGGCGCGCCGACGCGGCGCGGCCGGCGGTGGCGA
>NZ_VRVH01000206.1:0-8223 GCF_008040095.1 Methylobacterium sp. WL6
GTAGGGCGACGTCCGGCGGGCGAGCCCCGCGCCGGACGTCGCCCTACCGGGCGAGCACGCGAGCCGCTTCGCGCGTCGTCGCCACCGCGACGGAGACCTCCGTCACCGAGCCCGAGATCGTGCTGATGTTGGCCGTGATCGCCGCGACGGCCTGGGCCGCGGCCTGCATGCTCTGCGACAGGTCGCGCGTGACGATGCTCTGCTCCTCGACCGCGCTCGCCGTCGCGACGACGTTCTCGCGCATGATGTCGACCGAGCCGCTGATCGCATTGAGGGCGCCGACCACCTCGCTCGACAGGCCCTGCAGGCCGTTGATCTCGGCGCCGATCTGCTCCGTCGCACGGGCGGCTTGGTTGGCGAGGTTCTTGACCTCGCTCGCGACGACCGCGAAGCCGCGTCCGGCTTCTCCGGCACGCGCCGCCTCGATGGTGGCGTTGAGCGCGAGCAGGTTGATCTGCGCGGCGATCGACTGGATCAGCCCGACGATGCCGCTCATCGACCCGGCAGCCTCCGAGAGGCGCTGGGTGAACCCGCCGGCCGCCTGGACCCGCTCGAAGGCGGCGTCGGTCGCGCCGCGCGAATATCCCATGCTCTGGGAGATCTCGGCGACGGAGGCGGCCAGTTCCTCCGCCGCCGCCGCCATCGTCGCCACGTTGCCCGACGTCGTCTCCGCGGCCGCGAATGCCGCGCCCGACCCGTCCGCCGAGCGGGTGATCGCCTGGTCGATCTCGGAGAAGTTGCGCTCGATCAGCCTGCGGAGGTTGGCCAGCAGCATGACCTGATCGGTGATGTCGGTGGCGAGCTTCACGACCTTGTAGGGGCGGTTCGAGGCGTCGAAGATCGGATTGTAGGTCGCCTGGATCCAGACCTCGCGGCCGCCCTTCGCGATGCGCTTGTACTGCGCCGCCTGGTACTCGCCGCGCTTCAGCGCCGCCCAGAACGCCGCGTAGTCCGCGCTCTGCCCGTAGGCCGGCTCGACGAACATGCTGTGCGGGCGGCCGCGGACCTCGGAGAGGTCGTAGCCCACCACGGCGAGGAAGTTCGCGTTGGCCTCGAGGATGGTGCCGTCGAGATCGAAGGCGATCACCCCTTGCGCCTTGTCGATCGCCGCGATCTGGCCGGCCCGGTCGGCATCCTCGGCCTTCTGCCGCGTGATGTCGGTGGCGAACTTCACCACCTTGTAGGGCTTGCCGTCACGCCCGATCATCGGGTTGTAGGAGGCCTCGATCCAGATGTCGCGGCCGCCCTTCGCCATCCGCCGGAACTGGCCCGCGCTGAACGCGCCGCTGCGGAGACGATCCCAGAACGCCTTGTACTCCGCCGAGTCCCGGTACTGCGGATCGACCAGCATCGCATGCGGCTGCCCGACCAGCTCGGGCAGGCTGTAGCCCACAGCTGCGAGAAAATTCGCGTTGGCGTCGAGGATGCGGCCCGAGAGGTCGAACTCGATCACCCCCTGCACGCGGTCGAGGGCGGCAAGCTTGGC
Source organism: Methylobacterium sp. WL6 (assembly GCF_008040095.1). Lineage (NCBI taxonomy): Bacteria > Pseudomonadati > Pseudomonadota > Alphaproteobacteria > Hyphomicrobiales > Methylobacteriaceae > Methylobacterium > Methylobacterium sp. WL6. Next base: position 1,487 of record NZ_VRVH01000206.1, read on the forward strand.
GGCGGCTTCGACAGTCTTGCGTGCAGCGAACATGGGCGGATCGTCCCGGCGCGGCATCTTCGCAATGCGATGCCGAAGTGAACACAATCCAAGATTGCGTTTTTGCTGTTAAGATTTCGTATTCGGTCGACCGTGGCGCGACCGATCGGCGAGGAGGTGCCGGGGGTTGACGGGACGGGCGGCGGCTCCGGCGCGGTTTCGCAAGGATGCGTTTACCATTCGCGGACAGGATCGCTCTCGACCGTCGCGTGCCCCTGCGCGACCGCTCGCAAGGCCGTCGCACGCCCATGATCTCCCGCGCGGAACGCACGCCCCTGACCGACTGGTGGTGGACGGTCGACCGCGGCCTGCTCGCGGCGCTCGCCGCCCTGATGGTCGCCGGCCTCGTCTTCCTCATGGGCGGCGGGCCGCCGGTGGCCGAGCGCATCGGCCTGCCGACCTTCTACTTTCTCAACCGCCAGGCGATGTACCTCGCGCCGACGATCCTGCTGATCTGCGCGGTCTCGTTCCTGAGCTTGCGCGGCATCCGCCGGCTGGCGCTCGGCACCTGGCTCGCGGGCGTCGCGCTGTGCCTCCTCGCCGGCAAGTTCGGGCCGGAGATCAAGGGCGCCCACCGCTGGATCCAGTTCGGCTCGTTCGGCCTGCAGCCCTCGGAGTTCGTCAAGCCCGCCTTCGTCGTGGTCGCCGCCTGGGCGTTCTCGGAGGGCGCGCAGCGCCGCGACATGCCGGGCGGCTTCCTTGCGATCCTGCTCCTGCCGATCACCATCGTCCCGCTGCTGCTGCAGCCCGATTTCGGGCAGACGATGCTGATCACGCTGGTGTGGTGCGCGCTGTTCTTCGTCGCCGGCCTGCACCTGATCTGGGTGGCGGTGCTCGGCGTGCTCGGCCTGACCGGGGTGTTCGCCGCCTACACCTTCTTCCACCACGTCCGCGAGCGCTTCAACCGCTTCCTCGACAAGGATTCGGGCGACAGCTTCCAGACCTTCTGGTCGCAGGAATCGTTCCGCTCCGGCGGCTGGTTCGGCACCGGCCCGGGGGAGGGGATCGCCAAGCGCCACCTGCCCGACGCCCATACCGACTTCATCTTCTCGGTGACCGGCGAGGAGTTCGGCGTGCTGGTCTGCCTCTGCCTCGTCGCTTTGTTCGCCTACATCGTGCTGCGCGGGCTCAAGCTCGCGCGCCGCACCGACGACACCTTCTCGAGGCTCGCCATCACCGGTCTGATCACGCTCTTCGGCCTCCAGGCCTGCATCAACATGGCGGTGAACACCCAGCTCATGCCGGCCAAGGGCATGACGCTGCCGTTCGTCTCCTACGGCGGCTCGTCGCTGATCTCGCTCGCGCTCGGCATGGGCTTCCTCGTGGCGCTCACCCGCAAGCGCCCGCGCACCACGATGCTGAGCCAGAAGCCGCCCGGCACCGCGCCGGCCACCGTCGCCGGAGTCATGCGGTGACGGTGTTCACGCCGACCATCCTCCTCTGCGCCGGCGGCACCGGCGGCCACCTGTTCCCGGCCGAGAGCCTCGCCCACGCGCTGCGGGCGCGGGGCATCCGCGTGGTGCTCGCCACCGACGCGCGGGTCGACTCGATCAGCGGCGGCTTCCCGGCCTCCGAGATCGTCACCATCACCTCGGCGACCCCGTCCGGCCGCTCGATGCTGCGCCGGGCCGGCGCGGTGCTGACGCTGGGCCGCGGCTTCGCGGAGGCGGCCAAGGCGGTCAAGCGCATCAACCCGGCGGCGATCGTCGGCTTCGGCGGCTACCCGACCGTGCCGCCGATGCTCGCCGGCCAGATCCTGCGCGTGCCGACGATCATCCACGAGCAGAACGCGGTGATGGGGCGGGCCAACGCCTTCCTGGCGCGCGGCGCCCGCACCATCGCCACCGGCTTCAAGGAGGTCCGCGGCGTCCCCGACAAGGCGCGTGCCCCCCGCGTCCACACCGGCAACCCGTTGCGCCCGGCGGTGATCGAGGCCGCGAAGGTCGCCTATCCGCGGCTCGGGCCGGCGGACGCCCTGCACCTCCTCGTCTTCGGCGGAAGCCAGGGCGCGCGGGTGATGGGCGAGGTCGTGCCGAAAGCCCTGGCGCAGCTTCCGGCCGACCTGCGGGCCCGCCTCCACCTCGTGCAGCAGGTCCGCCCCGAGGACCTGACGGCGGTGCAGAACGACTACCTCGCCATGGGGCTCGCCGGCATCGAGGCGGCGCCGTTCTTCAAGGACCTGCCGGGGCGGATGGCGGCGAGCCACCTCGTGGTCGCCCGCTCGGGCGCCTCGACGGTCTCGGAGCTCGCCGCCATCGGCCGGCCGTCGATCCTGGTGCCGCTGCCCGGGGCGCTCGATCAGGACCAGGCCGCTAACGCCGCGACGCTGGCCAAGATCGGCGCGGCCCTGGCCGTCGCGCAGACCGCGTTCACGCCGGACCGGCTCACCGCGGAGCTGGTCGACGCCTTCGCGAATCCCGAGAAATTGACCGCGGCGGCGCAAGCCGCGAAAAGCGCCGGCATCCACGACGCCGCCGAGCGGCTCGCCGCGGTGGTCGTCGACACGGCCGCCCGCACCTGATTCTTCCGGGACGCATGCCTCCGCGCAGTCCCGTCATCGAACGGTTCCTCCCATGAAGCTGCCCGACAAGCTCGGTCCCATCCACTTCATCGGCATCGGCGGCATCGGCATGTCCGGCATCGCCGAGGTGATGCACAACCTCGGCTACACGGTGCAGGGCTCCGACGCCTCGGACAACGCCAACGTGCGGCGGCTGGCCGACAAGGGCATGAGGACCTTCGTCGGCCATGCCGCCGCCAACGTCGAGAATGCCGGCCTCGTGGTCGTCTCGACCGCGATCCAGCGCGACAACCCCGAGTTGATGGCCGCGCGCGAGGCCCGGCTGCCGGTGGTGCGCCGGGCCGAGATGCTGGCCGAGCTGATGCGCTTCAAGTCCTGCGTCGCCATCGCCGGCACCCACGGCAAGACCACGACGACCTCCCTCGTCGCGACGCTGCTCGACGCCGGCAACATGGACCCGACGGTGATCAACGGCGGCATCATCAACGCCTACGGCACCAACGCCCGCATGGGCGAGGGCGAATGGATGGTGGTGGAGGCCGACGAATCCGACGGCACCTTCCTGAAGCTGCCGGCCGACGTCGCCATCGTCACCAACATCGACCCGGAGCATCTCGACCATTTCGGCTCGTTCGACGCGGTCAAGGACGCCTTCCGGCGCTTCATCGACAACATCCCGTTCTACGGCTTCGCGGTGATGTGCATCGACCATCCCGTCGTCCAGGACCTCGTCGGCCACATCGAGGACCGCCGCATCATCACCTACGGCGAGAACCCGCAGGCCGACGTGCGCCTCATCGACGTGGACCTGCGCGGCGGTCAGAGCCGCTTCCGCGTGATGATCCGCGACCGGCGTCCGGGCTTCCGCATGGAGATGGAGGACCTCGTCCTGCCGATGCCGGGCAAGCACAACGCGCTCAATGCCACCGCGGCGCTGGCCGTCGCGCACGAGCTCGGCGTGCCGGCGGACGCGATCCGCAAGGCGCTGGCCGGGTTCGGCGGCGTCAAGCGCCGCTTCACCCGCACCGGCGAATGGAACGGCGCCCAGATCTTCGACGATTACGGGCACCATCCGGTGGAGATCAAGGCGGTGCTCAAGGCCGCCCGCGCCTCCACCGACGCGAAGGTGATCGCGATCGTGCAGCCGCACCGCTACTCGCGCCTCGCCTCGCTGTTCGACGATTTCTGCACCTGCTTCAACGATGCCGACACGGTCATCGTCGCCCCCGTCTACGCTGCGGGCGAGGCGCCGATCGAGGGCATCGACCGCGACGGCCTCGTCGCCGGCCTGCGCTCCCGCGGCCACCGCGACGCGCAGGCGCTCGAGCGCCCGGAAGACCTCGCCGGGATCGTGGCCGCGCACGCGACCGAGGGCGACTACGTCGTCTGCCTCGGCGCCGGCAACATCACGCAGTGGGCCTACGCGCTGCCGGCGGAGCTGGCGGCGTTCAAGGGGTGAGCTCGAATGAGCCCGGCCGACAGCGAGCGCACGGCATTTCGGCGGCGCCTTCGGCAGTGGCAGACCGAGGCCGAACGGACGCTGTGGTATCGCTTGCGCGATCGGCGGCTGGCCGGGTTCAAGTTCGTTCGGCAGGAGAGCATCGGCCGCTACGTGGCCGATTTCTGCTGCCGTGAGGCGAAGCTGATCATCGAGATCGATGGCAGCCAGCACGCCGACAATGCCTACGACTGCGCTCGCGATGCATGGCTGGCCGATCTGGGCTACCGCGTCCTGCGGTTTTGGAACGCGGAGATCATGAGCAGCCCGTCAGTCGTTCTCGATACGATCTTCAGCGCGCTCCCCCCCTCTCCCCGCACGCGGGGAGAGGGCCGCGACGACCTCGTCGTCGGCGTGGCTAGCCCGAAGGGCGATGGTGAGGGGACGTCGCCGGACGCACCCGTCCTGACCCCGCCCCCTCACCCTCGGCTGCCGCCTCGCTTCGTCGACGACGGGGTCGCCGAAGCCCTCTCCCCGCGTGCGGGGAGAGAGGGAGCGAACCGATGACCGCCTTCCCCGACATCACGCCGGCGATCCGCGCCGCCGCGCCGGCCCTGCGGGGGCGGCTGCTGGTGAACGCGGCGTTGTCCGACCTGACCTGGTTCCGCGTCGGCGGCCCGGCGCAGGTGCTGTTCACGCCGGCCGACGAGGAGGATCTCGCCCACCTCCTGGCCGGTCTCGATCCCGAGATCCCGGTGACGGTGATCGGGCTCGGCTCGAACCTGATCGTGCGCGACGGCGGCATTCCCGGCGTGACGATCCGGCTCGGCGGCAAGGCGTTCGGAGCGGTGGAGGTCGATGGCGACCGCCTGCAGGCCGGCACCGCCGTGCCCGACATGCGCCTGGCGAAGGCGGCGGCCGAAGCGTCGCTCGACGGGCTCGCCTTCTTCCGCGGCATCCCGGGCTCGGTCGGCGGCGCCCTGCGCATGAACGCCGGCGCCCATGGCGGCGAGACCACCGACGTGCTCCTCGAGGCGCGCGGGGTCGACCGGCGCGGTGCGCTCCGCCGCTTCGGCCATGCCGAGATGGGCTTCACCTACCGCCATGCGGCGGCGCCCGACGACGTGATCTTCACGAGCGCCCTGTTCCGCGGCCGCCCCGGCGAGCGCGCGGCGATCGAGGCGGAGATGGCGCGGGTGACCGCGGCGCGGGAAGCCGCGCAGCCGATCCGCGAGCGCACCGGCGGATCGACCTTCAAGAACCCGCCGGGCGGCAAGGCGTGGCAGCTCGTCGATGCCGCCGGCTGCCGCGGCCTGACGCGGGGCGGCGCGCAGGTCTCCGAGATGCATTGCAACTTCCTGATCAATCGCGACGGCGCCACGGCCGCCGACATCGAGGGCTTGGGCGAGGAGGTGCGCCGGCGGGTGCGCGAGACCAGCGGGGTCGAGCTGCACTGGGAGATCAAGCGGATCGGAATCTCCGTCGACAGATCGACGCCTACGCTGACCGGCGATCCGTTCGGCACCTTCTCCGAGTGGGCAGGTCCCGAAGACGGGAAGGCCTATCGTGACCTCTGACCCCTAGTCCGCGTTCGCAAACAGCGTGGGCTGGGCAGAGGCTATCAGAACACGGGCGCCGGCCGCCCGTTCGTCCCCCTTCGACACGCGCCCCGGAGCCCTCCATGTCCAAGCACGTCGCCGTCCTGATGGGCGGCACCTCCTCCGAGCGCGAGGTCTCTCTGAATTCGGGCACCGCCTGCGCCGACGCGCTGGAGGGAGAGGGCTATCGCGTCACCCGCGTCGACGTCGGGGCCGACATCGCATCGGTGCTGACCGAGCTTCGGCCCGATGCAGCCTTCAACGCGCTGCACGGGCCGGCGGGCGAGGACGGCACGATCCAGGGCCTGCTCGAGATTCTGCGCATTCCCTACACGCATTCGGGCGTGCTCGCTTCCGCGCTCGCCATGCACAAGGAGCGGGCCAAGGTGGTGATGCGGGCGGCCGGCGTCAGCGTCCCGGAAGGGCTGGTCGTTAACCGGCATGATGCCGCGAAGTCACACCCGATCGCCCCGCCCTACGTCGTCAAGCCGGTCTCCGAAGGCTCCTCGATGGGCGTGATCATCGTCCGCGACGGGCGCTCGCATCCGCCGCAGATCCTGGCCTCGGACGAATGGGCGTTCGGGGAGGAAGTCCTTGTAGAGACTTACGTTGCGGGCCGCGAGCTCACCTGCGCGGTGATGGGCGACCGGGCCCTCGGCGTGATCGAGATCAAGGCCGCCTCGGGGGGGTGGTACGACTACGACGCGAAGTACGCGCCGGGAGGCTCGATCCACGTCCTGCCGGCCGAACTTAAACCAAATGTTTACCAGCGTGTCCAAGAGTTGTCGTTAACGGCGCATCAAGCACTGGGCTGCCGGGGCGTCAGCCGTGCCGACCTTCGCTACGACGACACACCGGGTGGAACCGGTGCCCTCGTCGTCCTGGAGGTCAACACGCAACCCGGCATGACCCAGACCAGCCTTGTGCCGGACATGGCCGCCCATGCTGGGTATCGTTTCGGTGAGTTCGTGCGATGGATGGTGGAGGACGCGTCTCTGGGCCGCTGAGCCCCGCTGGGTTTCCCGGCGCGACCGGTCCAGCCGCGCGCCTCGTCGGCGGCGTCCTCGCCCGGCTTCCGCGCTTCCTGCGCCGGTCCGACTCGATGCGCCGCGGCCGGCCCGGGCCGTCGATGGCCGAGCGC
>NZ_VRVH01000207.1:0-8220 GCF_008040095.1 Methylobacterium sp. WL6
GCCTTCGCCCCGCAGGCCGACGGCCCCGCCCCCGGCGACCCCTGGTTCGAGGCCGTGGCCGAAGCGCTGGCCGAGGCGGGATACCTCGACAGCTAGGGCGCCCGCCGCCCGCGGTTCCTCCGCGTCCATGCATGCGTGGACGGGATCGCGGCTGCGCCGTCGCCTGTCCGTTATCGCCTCGCAGGCGCGGCACCGTTCGGCCCGAGACGCTAAAACGTTCGTTCTAAGAAACGGGCTGGTCACCGCAAATATCTTCTTCGGATGGGACGGTTCGGAGAAGATCCGGTTTTTCGCGTGTAAAATACCAGCGGGTTCGGCAAGCGATGGCGCGTCGAAGCGCCGTGTTCCGGTCGTGCGGCGCCGCTCGACCAGTTGACAACGTTCTGTAAAAAGAACGAAAACCCGGTCTCTTCGTAAGGGATACGGGCCGAGGCCGGCGCGCATCCCGCGGTGATGACCGGAGGATCGGCGTGAGCGAGCGGCACGGAACACGGCGGACGGGGCGGATCGGGCGGCGGGCGGCCTTGGCGGGGCTGTGCCTGGCCGGCGGCCTGCTCACGATGGTCGGCGCGCACGCCGAGACGGCCCTGCTCAACGTCTCGTACGATCCGACGCGCGAGCTCTACCGCGACATCAACGCGGCCTTCGCCGAGGACTGGAAGGCCAGGACCGGCGAGACCGTGACGGTGCGCGCCTCGCATGGCGGCTCGGGCTCGCAGGCCCGCACGGTGATCGACGGGGTCGACGCCGACGTGGTGACGCTCGGCATCCCCTCCGACATCGACGCGATCGCCAAGCTCACCAAGCGCATCCCCGAGGATTGGCGCGGCAAGCAGCCGAATGCCGGCCTGCCCTACACCTCGACGGTGGTGTTCCTCGTGCGCAAGGGCAACCCGAAGGGCGTCAAGGACTGGGGCGACCTCGCCAAGCCCGACATCAAGGTCATCACCCCGAACCCCAAGACCTCGGCCGGCGGGCGCTGGAACTTCCTCGCCGCCTGGGGCTACGCCTACAACCAGGACAAGGACGCGGCCAAGGCCGACGCCTTCGTCGGCACCGTCTACAAGAACGTGCCGGTGCTCGACACCGGCGCCCGCGGCTCCACCGTCACCTTCGCCCAGCGGGGCCTGGGCGACGTGCTGCCGACCTGGGAGAACGAGGCCTACCTCGTGCTCCAGGAGTTCGGCGCCGACAAGTTCGACATCGTCGTGCCGCCGACCTCGATCTACGCCGAGCCGCCGGTGGCGCTGGTCGACGCCAACGTCGACCGCAAGGGCACCCGCAAGCAGGCCGAGGCCTACCTGGCCTTCCTCTACACCGACAAGGCGCAGGCGATCTTCGCCAAGCACCATTACCGCCCGTTCAAGCCCGCCGCGGCGGCCGAGGCCGACCTCAAGCAGCTGCCGGACATCAAGCTGTTCAAGATCGAGGATCTCCAGGGCAACTGGGACGAGATCCAGAAGCGGAACTTCGACACCGGCGGCCTGTTCGACCAGCTGAGCCGCCAGGGGCGGTAGCGCCGACCGATCCCTTCTCTCCATCCGGGCAGCCGATCCCGGGCAGGCCCGAGGTCGCCGGGAGAAGGGACCCGCGATCGGGCCGGCCGCGTCGACCGATCCGAACGTTTCTCGAGAGACTTCCCATGGTCGCCCCACCCCGCCCGAAGCGGCGCTTCCGACAAGCCAGCGTGATCCCCGGCTTCGGGCTCACCTTCGGCTACACGCTGACCTGCCTCGGGCTGGTGGTGCTGCTGCCGCTGGCCGCCCTCGTCGCCAAGGCCTCGGGCCTCGGCCTCTCGGGGATCTGGTACGTCGCCACCGACCCGCGCGTGGCCAGCGCCCTCAGGATCAGCTTCGGCGTGTCGCTGCTCGCCGCGCTCACCGCCTCGGTGTTCGGCTTCCTCGTCGCCTGGGTGCTGACCCGCTACCGCTTCCCGGGCCGCAAGCTCGTCGACGCCGTGGTCGACCTGCCCTTCGCCCTGCCGACCGCGGTGGCGGGCATCGCGCTGGCCTCGCTCTATGCCCCGAACGGCCTCGTCGGCGCGCAGCTGGCGCGTCTCGGCATCCAGGCGGCCTACACGCCGGTCGGCATCTTCATCGCCATGGTGTTCATCGGCCTGCCGTTCGCCGTGCGCACCGTGCAGCCGCTGATCGCCGAGATCGACAAGGAGGTCGAGGAGGCCTCCGCGACGCTGGGCGCCACCCGGTGGACGACGCTGATCAAGGTGGTGCTGCCGCCGCTGATCCCGGCGGTGCTCACCGGCTTCGCGCTGGCCTTCGCCCGCGGCGTCGGCGAGTACGGCTCGATCATCTTCATCGCCGGCAACCTGCCCTACGTCTCCGAGATCGCGCCGCTGCTGATCGTCATCAAGCTCTCGGAGTTCGATTACGGGGGCGCGGCCGCCATCGCCACGATCATGCTCGGGATCTCGTTCCTGACCCTGCTGGCGATCAACCTGATCCAGGCCTGGAGCCGCCGGAGGTTCGGTTATGTCTGATCTGAGCCTGACGGCCGCGCCGGCGCAGGAGGAGGCCGCCAGCGAGGGCCGCCTCGTGCGCGGGCTGCTGATCGGCACCGCGGTGGTGTTCCTGGCGCTGTTCCTGGTGCTGCCGCTGTTCACGGTGTTCGCCCAGGCGCTCTCCCGCGGCGTGGGCGCCTATCTCGAGGCCTTCTCCGAGCCCGACGCCTGGACCGCGATCCGCCTGACGCTGACGGTGGCGGCGATCGCCGTGCCGTTCAACCTCGTCTTCGGGGTCGCGGCCGCCTGGGCCATCGCCAAGTTCGAGTTTCCCGGCAAGAGCCTGCTGATCACGCTGATCGACCTGCCGTTCTCGGTCTCGCCGGTGGTCTCGGGGCTGATCTACGTGCTGCTGTTCGGGAGCCGCGGCCTGTTCGGCGGCTGGCTGCAGGACCACGGCATCCAGATCCTGTTCGCGCTGCCCGGCATCGTGCTGGCGACGGTGTTCGTCACCTTCCCGTTCGTCGCCCGCGAGCTGATCCCGCTGATGCAGGAGCAGGGCAACGCCGAGGAGGAGGCGGCGCTGACGCTCGGCGCCACCGGCCTCCACACCTTCCGCACGGTGACGCTCCCCAACATCCGCTGGGGCCTGCTCTACAGCGTGCTTCTCTGCAACGCCCGCGCCATGGGCGAGTTCGGTGCGGTCTCGGTGGTGTCCGGGCATATCCGCGGCCTGACCAACACCATCCCGCTCCACGTGGAGATCCTCTACAATGAGTACAATTTCGTCGCCGCCTTCGCCGTCGCTTCGCTCCTTGCCGGACTCGCCCTTGTCACCCTCGCCCTCAAATCCCTCCTCGAATGGCGCTACGGGGCGGAGCTCGGGTCGCGGGCACGGCATTAACGCGAACTCGACCGCGATCCGCGTCGAGGGCCTGTCGAAGACCTTCGACACGGCCGCCGTGCTGCACGACTTCAACCTCGACGTGCGCGCGGGCGAGCTGCTCGGCCTGCTCGGCCCCTCGGGCTCGGGCAAGACGACGCTGCTGCGCATCATCGCCGGGCTCGACACGCCGGACCGCGGCCGCATCCTGTTCGGCGGCGACGACGCCACCTTCCTGCCGGTGCAGCAGCGCGCGGTCGGGTTCGTGTTCCAGCACTACGCGCTGTTCAAGCACATGAGCGTGGCCGACAACATCGCCTACGGGCTGAACGCGCGAAAGCGCGCGGAGCGGCCGCCGGCGCCGGAGATCAAGCGCCGCGTCGGCGAGCTGCTCGACCTGATCCGGCTGTCGGGCTTCGCCGACCGCTATCCCTCGCAGCTCTCCGGCGGCCAGCGCCAGCGCATCGCGCTCGCCCGCGCGCTCGCCGTCGAGCCGCGCGTCCTGCTCCTCGACGAGCCGTTCGGCGCGCTCGACGCGCAGGTCCGCAAGGACCTGCGCCGCTGGCTGCGCGAGATCCACGACCGCACCGGCCAGACCACGATCTTCGTCACCCACGACCAGGACGAGGCGCTGGAGCTCTCCGACCGCGTCGCCGTGCTCGACAAGGGGCGGCTCGAGCAGGTCGGCACCCCGGACGAGGTCCAGGAGAACCCGGCCTCGGCCACCGTGCTGCGCTTCCTCGGCGACGCCATCGAGGTCGAGGCGATCGCCGAGGGCGGCCGGGTCCGCGTCAACGGCAAGCCGACCCCGGTCGCCGCGCCCGCCGGCCTCATCGGCCCGGTGAAGCTGTTCGTGCGGCCCTGGCAGCTCCAGCTGGTGGAGCCCGCCACCGCCCACCTCACCGGCACCGTCCGCTCGTCCTACCGCAGCCAGGGCCGCCAGCGCATCGAGGTCGGCCGCCCCGACGGCGGCCTGCTGATCGTCGAGGATTCCGACGGCGAACGCTACGCCGCCGGCCGCGAGGTCGGCCTGCGGATCAACGGGGGGTACGTGTTCGGGTAAGCTTCCTCCACGAGGGCGTGGGGCTCACGCATCTCTGCCTGACGGTACCGGATAGCTCGTCGGAAGCGGCGCCTGGCCCCTGTCGCCAACAAGCGATCGAATTCCCGCCTCGTTGCCCGCGCTTGCGCCTCCGACGATCCGTGCACGGCGGCGATCGGTCGGCAGATCGATGCGATCTCAGCGAACCGCTTGCCCCGAGGCGTCCGACATCGCGCGATCGGAGCGGCACGGCCGCCCCTCACGCCGTGGTCCCGTCCCGGCGGCGGAGCACCGAATGCTTGCGGCTGTAGAAGAAGTAGATCGCGAAGCCGATCGCCATCCACACGACGAGCCGCAGCCAGGTGTCGAGGGGCAGGCCCGCCATCAGGAACAGGCAGGACAGGATGCCGAGGATCGGCACCGTCGGCACGCCCGGCACGCGGAACGGCCGGTACATCTCCTTGTCCGAGCGGCGCAGGTAGATCACCGAGCCGCAGACCAGGATGAAGGCGGCGAGCGTGCCGATGCTGACCATCTCGCCGAGGATCCCGATCGGCACCAGCGCCGCCACGATCGCCACCGCCGCGCCGATCAGGATCTGGCTGCGATAGGGCGTCTGGTAGGTCGGGTGCACGTGGGCGAACAGGCGCGGCAGCAGCCCGTCGTTGGCCATAGTGTAGAAGATCCGGCTCTGGCCGTAGAGCAGCACCAGGATCACGGTGGTCAGCCCGGTGAGCGCCCCGAGCTTGATCAGCGCCGAGAACCAGGCGATGCCGATCACGTCGACGCCCTTGGCGATCGGGTCGGGGACGTTGAGGTCCTTGTAGGGGACCACGCCGGTGAGCACCGCGGCGACCAGCACGTAGAGCACCGTGCAGATCGCGAGCGAGCCGAGGATGCCGATCGGCATGTCGCGCTGGGGCGATTTCGCCTCCTGCGCGGCGGTGGAGACCGCGTCGAAGCCGATGAAGGCGAAGAACACCACGCCCGCGCCGCGCAGCACGCCGCTCCACCCGAAATGGCCGAAGCTGCCGTCGTTGTCAGGAATGAACGGGGTCCAGTTGGCCTGCTTGATGTAGCCGTAGCCGAGCACGATGAAGGCCAGCACCACGGTGAGCTTCACCGCCACCATGACGTTGTTGAGCCGGGCCGATTCCTTGGTGCCGCGCACCAGCATCAGCGTGAGCAGCCCGACGATCAGCACCGCCGGCAGGTTCATCAGCGCGGTGGCGTCCGACCCGTCCGCGAGCTTCACCGCGGTGCCGGGCGCGGCGGTGAAGCGGGGCGGGATGACGAGCCCGACATCCTTGAGCAGGCTGACGACGTAGCCGGACCAGCCCACCGCCACGGTGGCCGCGCCCATGGCGTATTCGAGGATCAGGTCCCAGCCGATGATCCAGGCGAAGAACTCGCCCAGCGTCGCGTAGGTGTAGGTGTAGCTCGATCCCGCCACGGGGATGAGCGCGGCCATCTCGGCGTAGCACAGGCCGACGAAGGCGCAGGCGATGCCGCCGGCGACGAAGGACAGCATGATCCCCGGCCCGGCATATTGCGCGGCCGCCGTGCCGGTGAGCACGAAGATGCCCGCGCCGATCACCGCGCCGATGCCCATCGCGATGATCGAGAACAGGCCGAGCGATTTCGAGAGCTGATGCCCGTCGCTCTCGCCCCCGGCGAGGATGTCTTCGACGGTCTTGCGCCCCGTCAGGCCGGAGGGTTGATCCGTGTCAGCCATGGTCGCTCCGATCCGCGCGGCGGCATCCGGCACCATGTCGGGCGGCTCTCGGGGATGCCAGCCGGCGACGCCACTGATCCCCCGGTTTCGCTCGGCCCCCGGTGACGTTCGGCCCGCCCCCGCCCGGCAAGGAGCGTGCCGTCCCGGCGGCGCCTCGGCCGGGCTGTCGAGTTCGTGAGCCCGCCGGCCGGGTTTTACCGGTATCCGGGCCCCGCGCACGGCACGGCGATGCGTGCTAGACCGGTTTTCGGCGGGGGAACGCGGGTTTGTCGGTCGTACAACGGCACAACACGAAGATCGCCGGGGCCGGCGAGACCGCGATGGTCTTCGCCCACGGCTTCGGCTGCGATCAGAACATGTGGCGCTTCGTGGCGCCCGCCTTCGAGGATCGCTACCGGACGGTGCTGTTCGACCATGTCGGCGCCGGCGGCTCGGACCTGTCGGCCTACGACCCGGCGCGGTACGCCACGCTCGACGGCTACGCCGACGACGTGGTCGCGCTCGCCCGCGCCCTCGGCGTGCGGCGCGGCGTCTTCGTCGGCCACTCGGTCAGCGCCATGGTCGGCATCCTCGCCGCGAAGGCGGCGTCCGAGCTGTTCGATACCCTCGTCCTGGTCTGCCCCTCGCCGCGCTACGTCGACGACGCGGAGGACGGCTACGTCGGCGGCTTCACCGCGGCGCAGGTGGAGGAACTGCTCAACTTCCTCGACAGCAACCACATGGGCTGGTCCCAGGCGATGGCCCCGACGATCATGGGCAACGCCGACCGCCCCGAGCTCGGCGCGGAATTGACCAACAGCTTCTGCCGCACCGATCCGGACATCGCCAAGCGCTTCGCCCGGACCACGTTCCTGTCCGACAACCGCGCCGACCTCGAGAACGTCGCCGCCCGCTGCCTGGTGATCCAGTGCGCGGAGGACGTGATCGCCCCCCGGGAGGTCGGCGAGTACGTCCACCGCAACCTGCCGGGCAGCGCGCTCGTCCTGCTCGACGCGACCGGGCATTGCCCGAACCTCAGCGCGCCCGAGGCGACGGTCGCGGCGATCGAGGCGTTCCTCCGAGGGTGATGACGTGGACGAGGCGACGCCCACCTCCGGGGTGCAGGAGGCCGACGACCTCGCCGACCTGTTCGAGAACGCGCCCTGCGGCTACGCCTCGGCCCTGCCGAGCGGGCGCCTGTCGAAGGTCAACCGGACGCTGGCGACCTGGACCGGATACCCGGCCGGCCACCTCGTCGGGCGCCGCTTCCTCGACCTGCTGACCATCGCCGGCAAGATCTACTACGAGACCCATTTCGCGCCGCTGCTGCGGATGCAGGGCTTCTTCAACGAGGTCGCCCTCGACCTCGTGCGCGCGGACGGCCAGACGCTGCCGGTGCTGGTCAACGCGGTGGTCCGCCGGGACGAGGCGGGCGAGATCCGCTTCATCCGGATCACCGTGTTCAACGCCTCCGACCGCCGGCGCTACGAGCGCGACCTGCTCGCGGCGCGGCGCGCCGCCGACGAGGCCACCGCCGCGCTGCGGGAGCTCAACCTCACCCTGGAGACGCGGGTCGCCGAGCGGACGGCCCAGCGCGACCGGGCCTGGCGGCTGTCGCAGGAATTGCTGATCGTGGCGCTGCCGGACGGCACCCTGGAGAGCGTCAACCCGACCTGGGCCGAGCTGCTGGGCTGGCGCGACGACGAGCTGATCGGCCGGTCGTTTGCCGCCTACACCCACCCGGACGACCTCGCCGCGACCCTGGCGGCCTTCGCCGCCATCCTGGAGCGGCCGCTCACGGTTCCGTACGAGTACCGCTTCCGCCACAAGGACGGCTCGTACCGGTCGTTCGCCTGGACCGCCGCGTTCGAGGACGGCCGCGTCTACGCCTCGGGGCGCGACACCACGCTCGAGCGGGAGCAGGCCGACGCCCTGCGCCAGTCGCAGAAGATGGAGGCGGTGGGCCAGCTCACCGGCGGCCTCGCGCACGACTTCAACAACCTGCTCGCGGGCATCGCCGGCTCGCTGGAGATGATGCAGACCCGGATGCGGCAGGGCCGGGTCGAGGACGTCGCGCGCTACATGGCCGCCGCCCAGGGCGCCGCGCGCCGCGCCGCGGCCCT
>NZ_VRVH01000208.1:0-8110 GCF_008040095.1 Methylobacterium sp. WL6
GGTGCTGTGCGGGGGGCGGCGTGGAGGAGGGTGCGGCCCACGGGTCAGCCCCCCGCGGCGAAGGTCTGGCCGAGGCCGCCGGCGAGGTGCTCGACGATCGGCCCCAGCGCCAGCGCCGGGAAGAAGGTCAGGCCGCCGACGATGAGGATCACGCCGACGAGGAGCCCGACGAACAGGCCGCCGTCGGTGGGGAACGTTCCGGACGAGGCCGGCACGGTCTTCTTGGCGGCGAGCGCGCCGGCGATGGCGAGCGCCGGGACGATCACGAAGAACCGCCCGACCAGCATGCCGGCCGCCAGCGTGGTGTTGTAGAAGGTCGTGTTCGCCGTCAGCCCGCCGAAGGCCGAGCCGTTGTTGGCCGCCGCCGAGGTGAAGGCGTAGAGCATCTCGGAGAAGCCGTGCGGGCCGGCATTGGCGGGCCCCGCGAGCCCCGCCGCGACCACGGTGGCGAGCGCGGTGCCGCCGAGCATCATCAGCGGCAGGCAGAGGATGGCGAGCATCGCCATCTTCACCTCGCGCGCCTCGATCTTCTTGCCGAGGTATTCCGGCGTGCGCCCGACCATCAGCCCGGCGACGAAGATCGTGACGATGACGAAGACCAGCATGCCGTAGAGCCCGGCGCCGACGCCGCCGACGATGATCTCGCCGAGCTCCATGTTGATCAGCGGGATCATGCCGCCGAGCGCGGTGAACGAGTCGTGCATGGCGTTGACCGCGCCGCAGGAGGCGGCGGTGGTGACGACGGCAAACAGCGCCGAGGCCACGATCCCGAACCGGATCTCCTTGCCCTCCATGTTGCCGCCGGGAAGCCCGAGCGCGTTCAGGACCGGGCTGCCGGCGGCTTCGGCGCCGTAGGTGACCGCGATCCCGGCCCCGAACAGCACGGCCATCGCGGCCAGGATCGCCCAGCCCTGACGCTCGTCGCCGACGCTGCGGCCGAACAGGTTGGTGAGCGCGGCGCCGATCGCGAAGATCGAGACCATCTGCACGAAGTTCGACAGCGCGGTCGGGTTCTCGAACGGGTGGGCGGCGTTGGCGTTGAAGAAGCCGCCGCCGTTGGTGCCGAGCATCTTGATCGCGACCTGGCTCGCCACCGGCCCGACCGCGATGGTCTGGGGCGCGCCCTCGAGCGTCGTCGCCGCGACGGCGCCGCCGAAGGTCTGCGGGATGCCCTGCCAGACCAGGAACAGCGTGAACACGACGCAGAGCGGCAGCAGCAGGTAGAGGGTGCAGCGGGTGAGATCGACCCAGAACGAGCCCACCGTCCGCGCCGAGGCCCGCGAGAATCCCCGGACGAGGGCGACGGCCAGCGCGATCCCGGTCGCGGCCGACAGGAAGTTCTGGTGGGTCAGCCCCAGCATCTGCGACAGGTACGAGAGCGTCGTCTCGCCGCCGTAGGACTGCCAGTTGGTGTTGGTGACGAAGCTCGCCGCGGTGTTGAAGGCGAGGTCCGGCGCCACGGCGCCCTGCCCGTCCGGGTTCAGCGGCAGGGCCGCCTGCAGCCGCAGCAGGCCGTAGAGCAGCACGAAGCCGGCCGCGTGGAAGACGAGCATCGCGGTGGCGTAGGCGAGCCAGTGCTGCTCGTGGGTCCGGTCGATGCCGGCCAGGCGATAGAGCCCGCGCTCGATCGGCTCGAGCACGGGCGAGAGCAACGTCCGCTCGCCCGCGAACACGCGGGTCATGTAGCCGCCGAGGGGGCGCACGAGCGCCAGCACGACCGCGCAGAAGAGCGCGATCTGGATCCAGCCGTTCACGGTCATGGGCTTGGTGTCCTTCAGAACCGCTCGGGGCGGACGAGGGCGTAGGTGAGGTAGGCGAGGAGGCCGACCGTCACGAGGGCGCCGAGGGTCAGGTCGAGAGACAGGCCGTAGGGCATGGCGGGGCCCTCACAGGCGCGCGCACAGGCCGGCATAGCCGACCGCGAGGGCGAAGAAGGCGAGGCCTCCGGCGAGGAAGACGAGGTCGAGCATGGCGGGCGTCCGGACGACGAGGAGCCGGCAACGCGGTCGTGGGCCGACCGGTCCGCTTCGACCGATCCGCCCCGGCGACCTGCTTGCCGTGATCGTCAGAGTGGCCGGACGCGCCGTAGGAATGCGAGAGGGAGGCGGCGCCGAATCCATAAGGATCCCATCAGGATCGGGCCGGCTCGGCGGTGTCGGGCACGGACGACCGCGTCCGGTCGAAGGCGCGGCGGATCGCGCGCTGTCCCGGCGTCTCGACGGCGTAGCGGATCACGGTCGCGAGCCCGACCGAGGCGAGGACGGCCGCGAGGATCGCCGATCCGGACGACCATCCGCCGGCCTCCGGCGCCCGGATGATCGCGTAGCCGAGGATCTGGTGGACGAGGTAGAGCGGGTAGGAGATCGCCCCGAGGAAAACCAGGGGCGCGCAGCCGAGCCAGGGCAGCCGCCCGGTCGCGGCGGCGAGGACCGTGCCGGCAAAGCCGAGCACGAGCAGGACATAGAAGCCCGTCCCGACGCCGCCGTAGTCGACGGCGGGCCCGAGGGCGGTGAAGCCGAACGCGGCGGCGAGCGCCCCGAGGCCGAGGGGGGTCAGCGCGCCCGCCGCGAGGCGCGCGAGCATCGCCCCGATCACGAACAGCAGCGCGAAGGGAAGGTTGAGGAGCACGACCACCTGCAGCGTCCGGACCGGAAGGACCAGCGTGCCGACGAACGCCGCGGCGAGCCATCCGGCGCAGATCCGCTCCAGGCGCAGCCCGGGATCGGTCGCCGGGCCCCTATGGATCAGGGCGAGGGCGGCGAGGGCGTAGAAGGCGACCTCGTAGGTCAGCGTCCAGTGGGACGGATCGATCGGCGGCACCCGGATCAGCGAACTGAGCATCGTCAGACCCGCGAGGGCCGCGCCCGGCGTGATCCCCACGGGATTCGGGCCGCCGAGGGCGAAGATCCCCAGCGTGCCCCCCGAGCAGACGAGGAAGGCGGGATACAGCCGCGCGACCCGCCGCACGGCGTAGTCTCCGAGGGACGGCGTCCGCCCGAGCGTACCGGCAATCACGAAACCGCTCAGGATGAAGAACAGCTCGACGCCGAAATGCCCGGCGGCGAAGCTCGGAACGCGGTCGACATGCGGCCCGATGCGGCCTTCGTAGCTGAAGAGGTAATGGTGCAGCATCACCATCGTTGCGGCGAGACCACGCAGGGCGTCGATGGATCGGATTCGGCCGATGGGGCGGACGGGGGTGTTGCCCGAATCAATCGACATACTTTAGGTACGTTTTCCGCAACGCGTTCCCGTCACGCCATGACAGCGCGGTTGCCTTAAGAAACGTTGACCCCTGCCGTGCGGGATACCGGCCATTCGAAAAAAGCGTGGCTGCACCGTTGGAAAGGTATAGATTGATACCACGATTACAGTGCTCCTCTTGATTGTATTCCGAGAGCGCCGGTTACACTGCACATCCGGGCATCCCGCCCGACAGCACGAACCCTGTGAGGCCAGCCCCATGACGACCGCGGAACAGAAGAAGCCGACCGATGCCGACCACACCGTCGGCAACCGCATCGCGGTGCTTCGGGCCGCCCGCGGGATCAGCCAGACCGCCCTGGGCCAGGCGCTGGGGGTGAGCTTCCAGCAGGTCCAGAAGTACGAGAAGGGCCGCAACCGCGTCGGCGCCGGCCGCCTGCAGACGATCGCCGACCATCTCGGCGTCCCGGTCTCGACCTTCTTCGAGAGCGAGCCCGGCGAGGCCCGCAGCTTCGAGGACGGGACGAGCCTGCCCTTCCTCGGCATCGCCGGCGCCGCGGAGCTGCTGAAGGCCTACGCCGCGATCGCCGACCTGCAGATGCGCCGCGACGTCCTGGCGATGGTGAAGTCCGCTGCCCGGATCGCCCGCGCCAGCACGCCCGACGCGTCCGCTTCCGACATCGCCTGACACGCGGGCCGACGCCACGGCACCGGCCGCACGCGACAACGTGATCGCCGGGCGCTCCGATGCGCCTATCTTCCCGGATGCGAGCCACGCCGGCTTGCCGAAAGGGAGGATCCGATGATCCGCACCGTCCGCGGCGGCTTCGCCGCATTGGCGCTGTCCGCCTTCGCGCTGTCCGCGACCGTCTCCGGGGCGTCGGCAGCCGAAGGCCTGGCGTACCGGGCTGCGCTGAAGGCAGGCTCGGAAGTGCCCGCCAACGACAGCAAGGGCACCGGCGAGATCTCGGCGACCTACGATCCGGCGAGCAAGACGCTGACCTGGAAGGGCAGCTACAATGGGCTGACCGGGCCCGTGACGGCCGCGCATTTCCACGGTCCGGCCGAGGCCGGCACCAATGCCGGCGTGCTGATCCCGGTGACCGCCGCCGCCAGCCCGTTCGAGGGCTCGGCCACGATCGACGACGCCAAGGCGGCCGACCTCGTCGCGGGCAAGATCTACGTCAACCTCCACACCGCCGCGAACCCGAAGGGCGAGATCCGCGGGCAGGTGGTGCGCGCGCCGTAGGCCTTTTCCGGGCCGCGCGCTTTCTGTAGGCCGTTCGCCGGGGGACGGCATGCGGAGGCTCGGTCGGTGAAGCAATCGGACGCCATCATCGCCTGGACGCCGGCGCGCTGGGCGGAGCTGCGCCCGGACACCGCCGGCCAGGTCGCGGTGCTGCCCCTCCCCGACACCGAGGGCGCGGCCAAGCGCTTCCTGATGCGCGGCGGGGCCGGCTCCTCGGCCCTCCAAGCCCTGACGGGGGAGGCGCGCATCGCCCGCCTGTTCATCGACTTCCAGACCCTGGTGGTGCGCGACGGCCTCGACCCGCAGGCGGTGCACCGGGCGTTCCTCGCCATCGACGAGTACCGGTTCCGCATCGCCCCCGACACGGAGGGCGCGGAGTTCGAGGATCCGCCGGAAGAGGATTGATCGCAGAGCCGCCCGAACGGCTCGCGGAGTCACAATCGAGAAAAGGCGGGCGCTTACTCACGGTTGCCCTAGTTGAGTCCCGGCACGCCTTGCGCCACGGAGCCTTCCGCGATGCCTCTCGCAGCCTCTCCCGCACCCAGCCGCCTGTCCCGCCGCGCGCTGATCGCCGCCGCCGGGCTGCTACCCTTGGCCCAAACCCTCGCGGCGGAGGAGGCGCTGATCCGCCGGCCGATCCCGTCGACGGGCGAGCTGCTGCCGGTGGTCGGCATCGGCACCTCGCGCCGCTACGAGGTCGCGCCGACGCACGAGGCCGTCGCGCCGCTGCGGGCGGCGGTGGAGCGCTTCGTGGCGCTCGGCGGATCGGTGATCGACACCGCCCCGAGCTACGGCACGGCGGAGGACGTGCTCGGCCTCATCCTCCCGGACGGGGCCCTGCGCGAGAAGGTGTTCCTGGCGAGCAAGGTGGACACCACCGGCCGCGAGGCGACGCGCGCCGAGTTCGAGCGCTCGCTGGCGCGGATGAAGGTCGCGCGGATCGATCTGCTGGCCGTGCACAACCTGATCGACGCGACCGAGAACCTCGCGGTGCTGCGCGACCTCAAGGCCGAGAAGCGGATCCGCTACCTCGGCGTCACGGTCTGGCGCGACGGGCAGTTCGACGGGCTGGAGCGGGTGATGCGCGGCGAGCCCCTCGACGCGATCCAGGTCAACTACGCGATCGACAACCGCGAGGCCGCCGAGCGCATCCTGCCGCTCGCCGCCGACCGGGGGCAGGCGGTGATGGTCAACGTGCCGTTCGGGCGCGACCGCCTGTTCAAGGCGGTCCAGGGCAAGGCGGTGCCGGACTTCGCCAAGGGCTTCGGCTGCGAGACCTGGCCGCAATTCTTCCTGAAATACGTCCTCGGCCACCCGGCCGTGACCTGCCCGATCCCCGGCATGGCGAAGGTCGCCTACGTCGAGGACAACCTCGCCGCAGCCCGCGGGCGCCTGCCCGATGCGGCCGAGCGGAAACGGATGGAGGCCTTCATCGATGCGCTCTGACCTTTTGGGACTTTCCCGTCGTGCCGCGCTCATCGCCGGCCTCGCATGCCTCGCGTTTCCGGCGATGGCGCAGGAAGCATCCAAGAAAATCCGGATCGGCGTGATCGGCTCGGGCAACATCGGCGGCACGATCGGGAGCCTCTGGGTCAAGGACGGGCACGAGGTGATGTTCTCCTCCCGCCATCCCGAGACCCTGAAGGCCCTGATCGAGGCCCTCGGGAGCAAGGCCAAGGCCGGCACGCCCGAGGAGGCGATCGCCTTCGGCGACGCGGTGCTCGTGGCGGTGCCGTACAAGGCCTATCCGGAGCTCTCGACATCCTACGCCGCCGCGCTCAAGGGCAAGGTCGTGCTCGATGCCGGCAACGCCACCAAGGCGCGCGACGGCGAGCTCTACGACGAGGTCCAGGCCAACGGCATCGGCGCCACCTCGGAGAAGTACTTCCCCGGCGCTAGGCTCGTCCGGGCGTTCAACGCCGCCAACTACAAGGTCTTCGCCAAGGAGGGCGCCAACGGCGGGGCCGACCGGGCCGGCGGCCGCATGGCGATCCCGATCGCCGGCGACGACGCCAGCGCCCTCAAGGTCGCCGAGGGCCTCGTGCACGATGCCGGCTTCGACCCGGTGGTGGTCGGCGGCCTGAAGGACGCGAGCAAGTTCGCCATGGGCTCGCCGGGCTTCGGCCACGAGAAGACCGCGCCGGAGCTGCGCAAGACCCTCGGGCTGACGCCGTGACGATGGCCACCGGGCAACTCCCTCTCCCCTCTGCGGGGGAGGGCGCGTCGGAGCCGGTCTTTGCAACAAGTTGACCCGATGAATCACGCAACGCCGCCGAGCGAGGCCGCGCCTTCGAACGCCCTCGCGCGCCTGATCGGCGTCCGGCCCGGAGAGGGGCCGGCCCTGGCCTGGTCCTGGGCCTACATCTTCTCGATCCTGGCCGCCTACTACGTGCTGCGGCCGATCCGCGACCAGATGGGCGTGGCCGGCGGCATCGAGAACCTGCCCTGGCTGTTCACGGCGACGCTGGTCGGGATGCTGGCGCTGAACCTGCCCTTCGCCTGGCTGGTCAAGCGCATGCCGCGCGCGCGCTTCGTGCCGCTGACCTACCGGTTCTTCGGCGCCAACATCCTTTTGTTCGCGCTGGCGCTCTACCTCGCCCCGCCGGACTGGGACGTGTGGATCGGGCGGGTGTTCTTCGTCTGGCTCTCGATCTTCAACCTGTTCGTGGTGTCGATCTTCTGGGCGACCATCGTCGACGTGTTCTCGACGATCCAGGGCAAGCGCCTGTTCGGCTTCATCGCGGCCGGCGCGACGCTCGGGGCGATCGCCGGCTCGGCGACGACCGCGCTGCTCGCCAAGACCGTGCCGACCTGGGGCCTGATGCTCGGCGCGGTCGCGCTGCTCGAATGCGCCGTGTTCAGCATGCGCGGGCTCGCCCGCCTGTCGGAACGGCTGCGGCAGGCGCCGTCCGGCGGGCCGGAGCAGGGGACGGGACAGGTGATCGGCGGCAGCGTGTTCGCCGGCGTCACCCGGACGTTCGCCTCGCCCTACCTCCTGAACATCTCGCTGTTCCTGCTGCTGTTCTCGGTGACCTCGACCTACCTGTATTTCCAGCAGGCGGCGATCGCCAAGGCGAGCTTCCCCGACCGGGCGGCGCAGACGGCGTTCTTCGCCGGCGTCGACCTGGCGGTGAACGTGCTGACGCTGGGGGTGCAGTTCTTCCTCACCGGGCGGATCGTGCGCCGGATCGGCGTCGGGCTCACCCTGGCGATCCTGCCCGCGCTGAGCATCCTCGGCTTCGGGCTGCTGGCGCTGGCGCCGTCCATCGCCGCCATCGTCGGCTTCCAGGTGCTGCGGCGGGCGGGCAACTTCGCGATCAGCCGGCCGATCCGCGAGGTGCTGTTCACGGTGGTGCCGCGGGAGGACCGCTACAAGGCCAAGAGCTTCATCGACACGGTGGTCTACCGCCTGGGCGACCAGGCCGGCGCGTGGTCCTATGCCGGCCTCGGGGCGCTCGGGTTCGGCGCGGCGGCGGCCTCGGTGGTGGCGGTGCCGCTCTCGGCGGCCTGGCTCGTCAACAGCCTGTGGCTCGGGCGGGCGCAGGAGCGGCGCCACCGTGCCGCGCGGGCGGCCGAAGCCCCCGGCTACGCCGACGGGATCTGAGGCCCGGCCGGCGGCTCAGCGGCGGCGGGCGCGCACCCGGACCGGCCGAAGGA
>NZ_VRVH01000209.1:0-8068 GCF_008040095.1 Methylobacterium sp. WL6
ACCGCCTGGATCGGCGGCGCCTGCGGTGGCCTGACCCAGGCCGTCCGCGTCGCGCCGCAGCGCGACTGGCTCGACCGCACGCTCGCCGGCTGGGACCGGACGGCGCGCTGGCACTGAGCCGGCGGTCCCGCCGGCCGCGAGGAACCGAACCTTGGCCGACGGATTGCTTTACGTTAGGCTTCAACCCCACCTGCCGAGAGCGCCCTCGGCCCCCGGAGAGAACGATGCTCGCCACTGTGCTCCGCGGCGCCCTGCTCGGCGGCCTGTCCGTCGGCCTCCTCGGCTCGCTGCCGGCACCGGCCTCGGCCGTGATCAACGGCGAGGTGACCCGCGACCCGAACGGCACGCGCAACTTCGTGGTGCGGATCGAGAGCACCCAGGGCGAGATCTGCTCGGGCACGCTGATCGCGCCCGATCTCGTGCTGACCGCAGCCCATTGCGTGATGCAGCCGGCCGGCTACAGCATCGTGGCGGTCGACCGCGGCTTCCGCCAGCGCCGCGTCTCGGTGATCGCCGCCTCGATGCATCCCGAATTCGTCCCCGGCACCACGCCGGAGGACCAGCCGGGCGTCGACCTCGCCCTGCTCAAGCTCGAGCAGCCGCTCGGCACGGACTACGCGCCCCTCGATCCGCGCGGCGCCGGCTCGATCGGCAACGGCGACGCGGTCGACATCGCCGGCTTCGGCGTCGTCGCCGAGAACCGCCGCAACACCGCCCGCACGCTGCGCCAGGCGCACCTCGTCTCGATCGGGTCGCTGCAGGTCGCCAACCGGGTCACCGTCGTCACCGACCGCCGCCGCATGGCCGAGACCGCCGGCGCCGGCGCCTGCCTCGGCGATTCCGGCGGCCCGATCCTGTCGGGCGGCCCCGGCGGCTACCAGATCGTCGGCGTGGTGAGCTGGTCGAGCGGGGCGATGCGCCAGGACGCCCGCCGCCGCACCGCCTGCGGCGGGTTCACGGCGGTGACGCCGGTGGCCGAGCACACCGGGTGGATCGCGGCACGCTCGGCCGAGCTTTCCCGGATCGAGGTCGGCCAGGCGATGCCGGCCGGCCGCGGCAACCGCTCGGATTGGATGGCCCGGCCCGGGCGCAACCGCTGAACCCTGACCCGAACCGGAATTTGCAGAAGGACCAGGTTTCACGTGCGGTCGCGCGATCGTCGCCCGTGCATCTGGTCGATTGCATTTTCAATTCAGTGAATGATACCGCTTGATGCGATGGCGCCGACGCATCCGGCCTCAACCGGAACGCGATGCGGCTTCGCTCCCGGGAGCATCGCTCATGTTCGACGGCTCGACACCCGCCACGCCCTCGCTCGCCTCGGCGCTCATCGCCTTCGGGTTCGTCGGCGCCTGGGAGACGAACGTCGCGGCCGGGCGCTCGGTCCTCGACGAGGGCGCCTGCGACGTGATGGCGGGCGACGCGTCGCTCGCCGGCAAGCCCCTCACGCTCGACGAGTCGCTCGCGCGCATCCACCCGGAGGATCGCGACTGGGTGTTCGACCGGATCAGGCAGGTGCGCGAGACCGGCGGTTCGTTCTCCGCCGACTTCCGGATCGTCACGGAAGGCGGCGACATCCGCTGGATCCGCAACCGCGGCCACGTGACCCGGACGGAGACCGGCATGCACGGCCACGGCGCCTTCTTCGACGTCACCGACACGCGCGCGAAGCTCGACGTCCTGCCCCGGCCGAAGCTTCGCCTGCTGCCCCCGGCCGATCCGCTGGAGCAGGCCGCCGACCAGATCCTGGCCGCCCGCGTGGCGATCGACCGGACCGGGCAGAAGCGCCTGCGCACCCTCGTCGATACGCTGCTGCTGGAGGTGGGCCGCGCCCTGGCACGGCGCCAGGGCGCGTGAGGCCGGCCCGGGGCGGGCCGTCGACGCGGGCGGGGACGCCGCCCGCGGCCCGGATCAGGCGAACTTCAGCAGCTTGATCGCGGCGAAGTCCTGCACGCCGCCGCCGACGCGCTTGGTGGTGTAGAACAGCACGTAGGGCTTGGCGGAATACGGGTCGCGCAGCACCCGCAGGCCGGTGCGGTCGACCACGAGGTAGCCGCGGCGGAAATCGCCGAAGGCGAGCGCGAGGCTGCCGGCGGCGATGTCGGGCATCGCCTCGGCCTCCGTCACCGGGAAGCCGAGCAGGGTCGCGGCCCGGTCCGAGGCGGTCGGCGGCAGCCAGAGATAGTTGCCCTCGTTGTCCTTGAACTTGCGGATCGCGCTCTGCGTGCGCCGGCTCATCACGAAGCCGGCATTCTGGCGGTAGCCGGCCTTGAGGCCGTAGACGAGGTCGAACAGCACGTCGGCCGGGTTCGCCGCCGGGAAGGCGCCGGCCGTGCCGGTGCCGACGATCCCGATCTTGCCCGGCACCCAGGCGTCGTTGCCCACGGTGTCGTAGCTGAGGAAGCCACGCGGGCGGCTGACGCCGTTGCCGGTGACGAAGGCGACGCTCTCCTGCTCGGAGAACGCGGTCTCGACCTCGTCGGCGAGCCAGGCGTCGATGTCGACCACGGCGTCGTCGAGCAGGGTCTGGGTCGCGGCCGGCATGGCGTAGAGCTCCATCGCCGGGAAGTTCAGCTCCGACAGCACCGGCCCGTCGGTGGCCGGGCGCGGCGCGGTCTCGGCGATCCAGCCGGCGATTGGGGCGCCGGTCGCCACCGCGCGCTTGTACTGGCCGCCCGAGATGGTGCGGACGCTGGCGATGGCACGGATCGGCGACAGGTCGGCGAGGCGCTTGAGCACCTCGCGCTCGATGGTCTGCGGCACGAGGTAGCCGCCGTCCGGCCCGGATCCGGCCGAGAGCGCCTTGGCCTCCAGGCTCTTCAGGCCGCCGCTCTCGCCGGCGCGGACGTAGAGGTCGAACGCCGTCTTGTGCTCGTCGGCGGCCGCATCGCGCGGTTGCTCGGGCCGGCCGAGCGGCGGGCGGGCGCGGTCCAGGGTGATGCGGTCGAGGCGCGTCCGGGCACTGTCCAGCGCCGCATCGATCCGCGCGAGCTTCTCCTCGGTGAGCACGTCGGGCCCGAGCCGGCCCTCGATCTGGGCGAGCCGGGTGTCGTTGGTCTCCTTGAAGGCCTCGAAGGCCTGGGTCAGCCCGTCGAAGGCGTCCCGCGCGGTGCCCGGCTCGGCGCCGGGCCGCCCGGCCTTGTTCTCCAGCAGCACGCGATCGGACTTGGTCTCGAAGGTCTCGTGACGGGTCATGTGAGCCTCACCGTTGGAATGAAAAGTTACGCGCGGATCCCTCCCCCTCTGCGGGGGAGGGAAGAACGTGGGCGGCCGCCGCCTCTCACCACCCGGAGGGGGTGGCGGAGCGCCCGGCGGCACGCACCGGCGCGAGGCGCCGGGCGAAGGCGCGCAGTTCCGCCGGCAGCGGGGCGTTCGCGACGCGCGCGCCCGGCTGCAGCGGGAAGGTCACCAGGGAGATCTCCCAGAGATCCACCGCGTGCAGCTGGCGGAAGCCGCCGCACGGGCGCGCCTCCAGGGTGCGAAAGCCGATCGACAGACCGTCGAGGGCGCCGTCCCGCATCAGCGCGTCGATCTCGCGCGCCCGCTGCACCGCGAGGTTGAGGCGACCCTCGACGCGCAGGCCGCGCCCATCCTCGGCGAGCGCCTGCCAGCGCCCGATCGGCTCGGCGGGATCGTGCTGCCACAGCATCCGCACGCCGGCGGCGCCGCGCTGCCGCAGGCTCGCGGCGAAGGCCCCCGCCTGCACGATGTCGCGCCCGAGGTCGGGCACGCCGAACAGGCTGGCATAGCCGGTGAAGTGGCCGTCCATGGCGGTCTCCCGTGGCGGGCAGGGAAAGATCGGGCTGCGCCGGAGCCTCAGGCCCCGGGCTCCGGGGCTTCGGGCGGGTAGCCCACCGCCGCGCGCTTCTCGGCCGGCGTCAGGAAGTCGGCCGCCTGCACCCGGCGCCACAGCGACTCGCGCTCGCTGGCCAGCGCCTCGATCGCGTCGAGATCCGGTTCAAGGCGGACGTCGCCGAAGGCCGGCGCGAGCCAGTGCGCGAGCGCCTCCGCCGTGCGGCGGGCGAGCGGCACCAGGGTCTGGCGGTAGAAGGCGCGGTTGGCCTCGGCGTAGTTGGCGTGGGTGTTGTCGCCCGGAAGCCCGAGGAGCAGCGGCGGCACGCCGAAGGCCAGGGCGATCTCGCGCGCGGCCGCGGCCTTCGCCTCGACGAAGTCCATCTCCTTGGGCGACAGCGCCAGCGGCTTCCAGTCGAGCCCGCCTTCGAGCAGCAGCGGCCGCCCGGCATTGCCGGCGCCCTGGTAGTTCGCCTTCAGCTCGGCCTTCAGCCGCACGAACTGCGCCTCGCTCAAGCTCGCCCCGGCACCGGCGAAGACCAGCGCGCCGGAGGGGCGCGCCGCGTTGTCGAGCAGCGCCTTGTTCCAGGCCCCGGCCGCGTTGTGGATGTCGAGGGAGATCGCGGCCGCCTCCATCGGCGACAGGCCGTAATGGTCGTCGGTGGGGTGGAACAGGGCGAGATGCAGGATCGGCGGCACGGCACCGGCCTCGTCGTAGGCGACGCGGCGGCCGCCGACCTCGTAGACGTAGCCGGCCGGCCAGCCGTCGGGCCCCGGCACCACCCGCATCCGGTCGGGGCGCAGCGCGAACAGGGCGCGCGGGATCCCGTCGAGCGACACCGCCTCGAGATAGGCGTTCCCGGACACCATCAGGTGCCCGTACAGGGTCTCCAGCAGGCGGGTGCCGCCCTCGCGCGGGTTCGGCCGCGCCAGCAGCGCGGCGATCGGGTGGTCGGCCGCCTCCGCGCCGGTGACGACCAGCGGGATCGACGCGGCGCCCTCGGCGACGAGGCGCACGGCGCGGTGGACCACGGCGTTGCGCTGGTAGCCCTCGCGGGCGAGCGCGGTGCCGTCGCGCGCGGTCCAGACGGCGCGGGCGTCCCCGTAGAGGGCGAGGCTCGGCCCGGAGAGCGGGGCCGCCTTCACGGCCGGCACGTAGCCGGCGGCCCGCGCCAGCCTCGTCAGCAGGGTCGGCATCGGGCGCCTCCTCGAGATGCGTGTTGTCCGACGCCTCATGGGTCGAAACCCATGAGGCCCGGCGGATGGCCGCCGCCCCGCAGTCGCGTGGGCCGGCATCAGAAGCTGCGGATGCGCGGCTCGGCGCGGGGCGCGAGCAGCAGGTGCGTCACCGCCCAAACCAGGGCGTCGAGGCGGTCGGGCGAGGCGCCGGACGAGAGCCCGTCCGCCCCGAAATCGCACAGCTCGTCCTCGAGCGCCGGCAGCGCCCCGACGTGGCGGACGCGCGCTTGCGCGTAGAGCAGCGAGACCGGCTCGGCCCGCAGGTATTTTCCCCGTGTGGCGCGCACCGGGGTCACCGGCACCGCCGGATCGCACTGGGCGAGCACGGCGGTGGCCATCTCGCCGCCCTGGTTGACCTCGACCACGAGCCCGTCGGCGCCGAGGCGGTGGTAGAGCGCGAGCGCGGCGTTGGCCCAGGCCTGCGGGCTGGCGCGCGCCACCGTCGCGTCGGCGAGCACGTAGGCGGTCTCGCCCAACGCCCCGACCGCGACGATTCCGCAGGCATCGGCCGAGCGGCCTGAGCTCGCCGGCGGGTCGACCGCGACGACGATGCGGGACAGATCGGGTGCCGCGGCGACGCGGGCCGCCTCGATCGTCTCGCGCGTCCACAGGGCGTCGGCCCGGTCGTCGATCAGCTCGCCGTCGAGCTCCTGCCGCCCGAGGCGGGTGCCGGCGTAGCGCCCGACCACCGCCTCCAGGAAGGCGGGGGCGAGGTATCGGGCGTTGTCGGCGGTGCGGGCCTTCGTGACCACGCAGCGCGGGTCGGCGATCAGCCGGCGGATCAGCGGGATCGGCCGCGGCGTGGTGGTGACGAGGTTGCGCGGGCGGGCGCCCAGCCGCAGCCCGAATTGCAGCATGTCGAAGGCGGCATCCGGCCGGCGCCACTTGGCGATCTCGTCCGACCACGCCGCGCCGAATTGCGGGCCGCGCAGGGAATCCGGCTCCTCGGCCGAGAACGCCGACGCCACCGCCCCGTTCGCCCACTCGACCCGGCGCCGGCTCGGCGACCAGCGCGGGCGGCCGCCGCGCTCGGGCAGCCCGAGCAGGCCCGACGGGCCCTCGATCATCACGTCGCGCACGTCGGCGAAGGTCTCGCCGACGAGCGCGATCCGGCCGATCGCCCTGTCGGTGAAGGCCGGGTCGCCGCGGGCGAGCGCGTCGACCCACTCCGCCCCCGTCCGCGTCTTGCCGCAGCCGCGGCCGCCGATCACCGCCCAGGTGGTCCAGTCGTCCTCCCAGGGCGGCGGAAGCTGGTCGGGCCGCGCCTGGTCCAGCCAGTCAAGCGCCAGCGCCCGGAGGAGCGGCGGCGGCAGGCTCGCCAGAAAGGCGGCCATCCGGCCGGTCGCCGCGGCATCCTCCATAGCGGCGCGCGATCTCCGCGCGGAAGCCCGGAAGGTCGAGGGCGGAAGGGGTTCGGCCGTCGCCATCGCCCTCCCCTTCGCTGGCGGGATCGTCGGCGGCGAGGTCGTCGAGCAGGCGCTTGAGGCCCCCGAGATCGCGCAGGGTCCGCGCGGAATCGATCACCGCCGCCCCCTCGCCGCGCAGAGCCGCATCGAACGTCGCGATCTGCCGGCCGATATGCGCACGCAGCCGCCGCCGCAGCACCGGGAGGTCGGCGGGCGCGCGCACCGGATCGCCGCACCGTTCGAGGGCGGCGAGATCGGCCAGGATGTCGTCGGTCCCGCGCGGGCGGACCGGGCGCGTCCGCGCCCATCCACGATCGCGCATCCAGCCCGTCACGGTCGTCTGCGGGAGCCCGGCGGCGGCGGCGATCCGCGCGAGGCTGGCCTCGCCGTGCCGCACCAGCCGTTCCACGGCGGCGACGACCTCCGGCGGGACGGCCCCGGCTGCGCTGCCCATTCGCCGCCTCCCGAGACCGTCTCGTCACACTTCTGGAGCGTGCGGTTCTTATGCCGGAGGAGCGCGCCGATGTCAAGCCCATAATCCTGAGAACGATATTTTTTCCTTCTCACAGGGGTTTGCTGCAGGATCCCGGTTCGTGCGACGAGGCCGGCTTCCCAGGCGGGCCGGAGCGCCGACCGACGATGCAGGACGCGACGCACGACACCCTCGACGCCCTCCGCCGGGGCGACCTTGCCGGGGCGCGCACCTTGCGCCTGCCGGCCGCCGGCCTGACCGTGCTCCCGCCCGAGATCTTCGGGCTGGCCGACACGCTGGAAGTGCTCGACCTCTCGGGCAACGCGCTCACCGCCCTCCCCGACGATCTCGGCCGCCTGACGCGGCTGCAGGTGCTGTTCTGCTCGGGCAACCCGTTCGCGACGTTGCCGCCGGTCCTGGGGGATTGCAGGGCGCTGAGCCAGGTCGGGTTTCGCGGCTGCGGCCTCGTGGAGGTGCCGGGCGAGGCGCTGCCGCCGCGCCTGCGCTGGCTGACGCTCACCGACAACCGGATCGCGCACCTGCCCGACGCGCTCGGGCATCGGCCGCGGCTGCGGAAGCTGATGCTCTCGGGCAATCGCCTGCGCAGCCTTCCGGACAGCCTGGCGGGCTGCGACGACCTCGAGCTGATCCGTCTCGCAGCCAACCGCCTCGACGCGCTGCCCGCCTGGCTTCCGGCCCTCCCCGCCCTCGCCTGGACCTCCTGGGCCGGCAACGCGTTCGAAGGCGATGCGACGCGAGCCTCGGCCGTCCTGGTCCCGTTCGCCGACCTCGACACGGGCGCGCTCCTCGGCGAGGGCACGTCGGGCCGGGTGCACCGCGCGCTGTGGCGCCCCGGCGGCACCGCGCCGCCACGGCCGGTCGCGCTCAAGCTGTTCAAGGGGACGATGACCAGCGACGGCCTGCCCGAGCGGGAGATGGAGGCCTGCCTCGCGGCCGGGGCGCACCCGAACCTCACCGGCGCGCTCGGGCGGATCACCGGCCACCCGGACGGGACCGACGGGCTGCTGATGCCGCTCCTGCCGCCGGACCGGCGCGTGCTCGCCGGGCCGCCGAGCCTCGCGAGCTGCAGCCGCGACGTCTACGACCCGGCCCTGCGCCTCGCCCCGGCGGCGCTGCTGCGCCTCGTCCGCGGCGAGGC
>NZ_VRVH01000020.1:0-39691 GCF_008040095.1 Methylobacterium sp. WL6
TCTTCACGTAGCTGGATCGCGCGACGGACTGCCTCCGTCGTGGTGGCGCTTCCATGAAGAACCTGGCCCATAGCGCATCCCTCGCAGCATGGTGGTCAACCGTACCACCACACCGCGGGATCAAACACCTAGCGAACATCCGGTCGCCGCTGGCGATCGATGCGATTCGTCACCCGTGGCCGGTTACCCGGGCTGATGCGGTCGTCGCGATCAACATGATCCACATCGCCCCCTGGGACGCGACCATCGGGCTGATGGCTGGCGCAGAAGCGACGCTCGCGGAAGGTGGTGTGCTCTACCTGTACGGTCCTTTTCGGGAGGGTGGCGCGCACACCGCTCCGAGCAACGCCGCGTTCGACGACAGCCTGCGCGCGAAGAATGCCTCCTGGGGGATCCGTGATATCGAGACGGTCGCGGCAGCCGGCCGGACGCACGATCTGCATCTGGCCGAGCGCATCGTGATGCCGGCCAACAATCTCAGTCTGATCTTTCATCGAGGGCGCCGAGGCTCTACGGTAGACAAGGAGTCCACGCCTTGACCCCCTTGCGCCCGACCAGCGCGGTCGTCGTTGGTGCGTCCGGCGGCATAGGCAAGTCCTTGGTCGACGCGCTCGCCGAGCGTGCGACCCATGCGCCGATCTTCGCGCTGTCCCGGTCGGCGTCATCGGCCCCGCAGGGCGTCCGAACCCTCCCGATCGACCTGAGCGTTGAGGCAACGGTTGCCGCGGCGGCGGCTAGGGTCGGCGAAGCCGGACCGGTGGGTCTAGTCATCGTCGCCACCGGCCTTCTTCACCGGGCGGGCGTTTCGCCCGAGAAGACGGTTAGAGCGCTCGCCCCCACCACGATGGCCACCGTTTTCGCGGTCAACACGATCGGCCCTGCACTCGTCGCCAAGCATTTCGTGCCCCTGCTGGCACGACGGGAGCGATGCGTTTTCGCGGCCTTGTCGGCGCGGGTTGGATCGATCGGCGACAACCGACTTGGCGGCTGGTACGCCTACCGGGCCTCGAAGGCGGCCCTGAACCAGATCCTGCGAACGCTCGCGATCGAGGTCGCCCGCAGCCGACCGGATGCCATCGTCGTGGGCCTGCATCCGGGCACGGTCGCCTCCAGCCTGTCGCGACCCTTCCGGCCGGATCCGACGGCCGACGGCGTCTTCTCGCCCGACGGGAGCGCGGCGCATCTCTTGCGCGTGCTGGACGGCCTAGGCGCAAACGACACCGGCGGCGTCTTCGCTTGGGATGGCTCGCAGATCCCCGCCTACGCGAGGTTTCAGCCCGAACGAACGAATGCCCGGGGCGACGCCATGCGATCGTTCGGAGCTGGGATCGC
This sequence comes from Methylobacterium sp. WL6, assembly GCF_008040095.1. Lineage (NCBI taxonomy): Bacteria > Pseudomonadati > Pseudomonadota > Alphaproteobacteria > Hyphomicrobiales > Methylobacteriaceae > Methylobacterium > Methylobacterium sp. WL6. The sequence continues at coordinate 1,333 of NZ_VRVH01000020.1, forward strand.
TTACGAAATGCGCCATTAGCGGACATCAGCCCACTGCCCAGCAGCGGACATTCAGTTTCGGGTAAGCGACCGTCTGGTGCCGACCCTTTGCGGCCCCTGGGAACGTTCGCTCTCAGGCTCTCGATGAAGCGGCGTCGGACGACCGGGATGGGTCACGAGTTCGCGTCAGGATTGATCGCTGAAGCAGCAGTGAAGCTGCTGTTTCGTGAAGTTGTCTCTCGCGTTTGGGCGAGGATCGACCCTGCCGTCCCGTTCGGTCCGTCCCGCGAGGAAGCGCTGGAACGTGGCGCGATCGTTTGCCGATCAACGCGCTGCGCAGAGCACGTCGGCCGCTTGCCGGTGGGTCACGCCGTCGTAGCCGGGGCATCCGGTGAGCGCGACGTCCCGGACTTCGCGAACGATGAACATCAGCAGCAGGCTCGCCAGCAGCAGCAGCATCGCCCAGGTGGCCAGCGACGCGAGATCTTCACCAGGCAGCCACGCCTCGATGGCTCGCCATAGGCGAGCCCAGCCATGGCGGACCGGCGAATTTGGGCGGGAGGTCTCAGGCACGGGGGATCACTCGCGAGGCAGGATCGAAGCGCGTCAGACCGGCCAGCCGGTGACGATCGCGGCGAAGAAGGAGATCAGCAGGACAAGGACGATGCCCACGGCGACGCCTTCCGGCGAAAACTCACGCCTCATCACGCTGCCGGCCGTCTCGTCCGGCCACCGTCCGGAACCGCGCCGATGCAGGGATCGCGGGGCTAGGGGCGTGAGGCTGATACCGCGCGGCGGACAAAACTCGCCGAGGTGCGGTGGAAGCCGACGCAGAGGCGCTGGCTTGTGGGTCATTCGCCATGCCTCGGAGCGGTGTCGGTTATCACGCGGCGCCGAATCGTCATGATCCGGCAACGGCTTGGGTGAACTTGGACATCACATGCCTGCGCGAGAGTGATGTCCAAGTCGGACGATCAAGCCAAGCACAGAAGCGTGTCGGATCGTCTTCAATCTGCATCATCCCGCTTTACGCAGCCTCGTGTTGGCGCTACATCAGCAGCGATTCGTCGGACAGAATTGCCAATTGTGTCTACAACCTTGGTTCGACTTGATTTCTAGGCTTGCGCGAGCGACCAACCCTGCGGTACAGGCTTGACCGTTCCATCCCGCCGCCTGAGCGCGGCAGGCGCTCCGGCGGCGGCGTCGAACAAAATTGGCAATTCTGGTCACAGTTGCAGCGGCCCGGCCGCGTGCGAGGACGCGTCCCGATGCCCCCCAGCCCAGCCTTTCCCGGAACGCCCGTGCGCCCTGTCGCACGCCGGTGCGGGCCTTCGGCGGCCTCCAGCCGTTCACCCGGAAATTCACCCGGCATGTCGCTCCACACCGCCCAGGGGCGGCGCAAGTACCTTACCCCCGACGAGCGCACCCGCTTCATCGCCGCGGCCGCCCGTCAGCCCCCGGACATCCTCACCCTCTGTCTCGTGCTTCCCTGGACCGGCTGCCGCGTCTCCGAGGCGCTGGCGCTCACCCATGCCGACCTCGATCGTGCCGGCGGCATCGTCAGCCTGCACTGCCTGAAGAAGCGCCGCACCGGCATCGTGCGCGACGTGCCGGTGCCCGGCAGCGTGATGGCCATCTTCGACCTCGTGCACGACCTTGCGCCGTCCGAGGAGCGGCTGTGGCCGATCGGGCGCAGCACCGCGTGGCAGCGGATCAAGGCCGTGATGCGGGAGGCCGGCGTCGGCGCCTCGGCCGCCTCGCCCAAGGGCTTGCGCCACGGCTTCGGCGTGCATGCCGTCCGCTCGGGCGTACCGCTCAACCTGCTGCAGCGCTGGCTCGGACACGCCGACATCGCGACGACGGCGATCTACGCCGACGTGATGGGTGCCGAGGAACGGGAGATCGCCGCCCGCATGTGGTAGCGGCCGAGCGTGGGCGCGGCAGCCGTTGCACTGACGGGCGATGTAGACCCGTAGATCGGTCGGGTGCGACGGGGCGGTGATCCTCGAGCATCGCTTCGCGCACATCCCGCAGGACGGTCGCCGTGACCGGGCCTGGCTCGCCAGCCTCGCGCCGCTGTACGCGGGACACCTCCGAGCGGACGCGGTGGTGCCGCCGGGGGCGTTCCTGCGCCACCACCATCTCGGCGAGATCATCCTCACGGTCGACGACAGCCCGGCTCAGGTGCTCGAACGGGACACTGAGAGGGTCCTGGCCCAGGGGCTCGACCATCTCGTGCTGTGGACCCCGGCCGGCGGCTGCGCCCGGGTCACCGCCCCGGGGACGGACGCCGCGATCGAGCCGGGGGCGATCCTGCTGCTCGAGCTGTCGCAGCCGTTCCGGATCGTGATGGAGCCGCTTTCCGGGCATGCCATCGTCGTACCCCGCCGCCTGATCGAGGCCGGGGCCGAGCCTCCCGACTGGCATGGCCAGGTGCTATCTGGGCCGCAGGCAAAGCTGGGTGCGATGCTCGCCGACCACATGCGCCATGCCGGCGGCTGCCTATCGGACCTCAGCCTCGCCCAGGCACGCCATCTGGCGCCCGCGACCCTCTCGCTGTGCCGGGCGCTGCTAGCCGGCTTCTTACCCGTCGATCGCGACCTCGGATCACCACGGTCGGTCGCCCTCGGCCTTGCCGTACGTCGCTACATCGAGTGCCATCTCGCCAGCGTCGACGCAGCCATGCTGATGGCCGAGTTCGGCCTGTCGCGCACGATCCTCTACGAACTGTTCTCGGACGCGGGCGGCCTCTACGCCTACATCCGCGATCGGCGCCTGGCCGAGGCGAAGCGGCGGCTGAGCCGGACGGATGGCGAGCACCGTCCGATGATGGCGCAGCTCGCACATGCCTGCGGGTTCAACCACCCGATCGTCTTCGCCCGCGCCTTCCGGCGCAAGTATGGGATCAACCCGAGCGAGGTCACGCCCGCACGCATGCCCGTTGCCATCCCAGGTGGAAACGGCAACGCAGCGCTGATCGCATGGCTACGCGACCTGTAGGGGCCTCCGGGCGCCATGTCGGCTCTCAAAGGTTGGACCGGCAGTGTGCCCTTCACAACAAAGCGCAGAGGCGTCAGGACCGAGATCAGCCTCGTGATGCTCGCCGACAACAAGAAGCGCATAATCCGCCTGTTCGGCGTGGATGATTCAGGCGAATCGAATCTCAAGCGACCCACCACACCGCGGTCATCGTTTCAGCGATCAGCGGTCGCGTCGACTCTCAATGCGTTCTGACATGGCGTCGATCGACGGCCGCCAGTCTGTACAATGACCAGATTTGCGATGGTCTGCTTCCGGGAGGGAGTTTGTAGAAGGAGGCACGGCCGTATCGCCCGCTCACGACCATCTGCGGACCCTTGCAAGGTCTGCTTCCGGGCAGCTTGGTAGACCGAGACCCGTGGCTGAACGGGTGGATTTCCGCCGGTCCGCTTTCGGACGGCAACGTACGTCAGCAGACGTTGCTGCCGCGCCCGTTTACGCCCCAATCGAAACGTCCGGACCGCCCTGGGCGCTTCTCCGAAGCGGTCGTTTGTCGGTGCTCAACCGACTTCGGTTCGGGGCGGCGGGAGGACAACTGCCCGTTGCACGAGAGCGAGCGCGTCGCACCCAAAACGGGCAGGTCACGTCGACAATCGTCGGGGCGCCCTCGACGTTACTAGTCCTTGGCCACTCGGAGACATCACCGCGGAGCCGATCTGTGCCGCTCGTCAGGTCATATGCAGTCGCGCACCCATCGCGTGGGACATAAAGAAGCGCAGCATCTCCCGACTCGCATCGGGGCCCTGGGGATCGGTGTGTGACCCGGATGGGTGGCCTCCGGCCCAGGCATGGCCGGCACCGTGCAGGAGCCATTGCTCCGATGACCAGGCTCCATAGGTCTCTGCCAGGACGGTCCGCGTGAACGACCTCCCGGCTGCGGAACGCCCCTCGGTGGTGGTGCCAGTTAGTTCCGTCCCCGGTCGCGATTGCGCTATGGCCTGGTCCCCGTTGATCGATGCGACGGTCGTGTCGCGGTCCCCATGGAACACGATGGTCGGGACCGGATGCGCTGTCCGCAACGGTTGACGCACGGCGCCCCGGCGCATCGTCGAGAGGGCTGCTGCCATCGACACGGCGGCCCCGCTGGCGAGTCCAGAATGGATGCCGACGGCGGCATAGATGTCCGGGTAGGCCTGGGCCATCACCGCGGCCGCTGCCCCGCCCGAGGACAGGCCCGCGACGTAGACCCTTGCCGGGTCCACGTCGAGGTCCTCCATGATCCGTCGGGTCAGCCCGGCGAGGATGGACGGCTCGCCCCTCCCGCGGTGCTGGTCGCTGTCTCTGAACCAGTTCCAGCTCTTGAGCATGTTGGCCGACCGGGGCTGATCGGGATAGGCCACGATGACGCCCTGCTCCTCGGCCAGCCGGTCCATCCGGGTTCCGATGGCAAAGTCGCGCGCGGTCTGCGAGCAGCCGTGGAGCATCACCAGGAGCGGACGGGGACCGTGTCCGGAACCCGACGGCACAAACAGGTCGTAGGCGCGGCTACCGGCTTGGTTGCCGTACCGACGTGCCAAGGCGCCGGGCCGGTCGATGGATCGCTCCGCCGATTCAATCGCCGCGGGTCCGGGACGCTCTGTCATAGGGATGCTTTCAAGGATGGCCCTGTACGGAGCGGAATGTGAGCTACGGCAGGGCGCCGATCATGCCCTTTGCCTCGGTCATCGTATTCACGCATGAGCGCTTGTCGCCGCCTCGGTCCTCGGCGGACGCCCGGACGATGAGGGTCCGCGCGGCGGCGATGTGGTCGGCGGTCGAGACCGTTTCGGGATCGCTCGGAGAGCCGCTTCGGACGGTGGTCAGGCCCCGTGGTGAGCCCGATCGAAGCTCGTGGCCCGGCCGAAGGCTGGCGACCTGAACTGCTCCAGCGCTGTCAAGGTGACGCTCGATGGTGCTGATTTGCTCGGCGCAGGACGATGCGAGGGCGGGAAGCGGTAGGGTCGCAAGAACAGCGGTGGCAATCAGGCGCATCATGATGTCTCTCTGGGGGATGGCAGCACCTCCGGACCCGCACGACGAGCGGACGATCGGGATGCCGTCCCTCACGCGGCGATGCGAGGGTAGCATCTATCCAACACGAGCCAGCGACGAATGTTGCACTGCAACACAAAACGCCGGGCAGACCCGTGTCGACCGCCATCGCTGCAACTTGCCGGTCCGGTCACCCGGTAATGGTCCGGCCGGGCGCGGTCGCCACCCTTCCTGAGGTGATAAGGCTGCCAGCGTCCCGAAAGGCGGTCGGGCGATCCCATTCGCTAAAATTCTGATTGTCGCTCGTGGGATCAAGAGAGTCGGGGATTAGTTGTCATCATGCTTAGCGCTCGGCGGCGAGCGGTTTTTTCCGCGGTTTAGCGCGTGATATTTTCCAGTAGGATCATCGAAATGAAGGCACTTACTTGGCAGGGCCGAGGCAAGATCTCGTGCGAGACTGTGCCGGACCCGAAGATCGAGCATGGTCGTGACGTCATCATCAAGGTGACCGCCTGCGCGATCTGCGGCTCGGACCTTCACCTTATGGGCGGCTTCATGCCCACGATGGAGTGCGGCGACGTCCTCGGGCACGAGACCATGGGTAAAGTCATCGAGGTTGGTCGGGACAACGCCAAGCTGAAGGTCGGCGACCGCATCGTGGTGCCCTTCACGATCTGCTGCGGCGAGTGTCGCCAATGCAGGTGGGGCAACTGGAGCTGCTGCGAGCGCACCAATCCAAATGGAGCGATGCAGGCCAAGGTGTTTGGCTATCCGCTCGCTGGACTGTTCGGCTTCTCGCACCTCACCGGTGGCATCCCCGGGGGCCAAGCTGAGTACCTGCGGGTGCCCTACGCCGACGTCGGCCCCATCGTCGTACCCGAGGGCCTGACCGACGAGCAGGTGCTGTTCCTTAGCGACATCTTCCCGACCGCCTACCAGGCCGCCGAGCATTGCGACATCGGTCCGGAGGACACGGTGGCGATCTGGGGCTGCGGCCCAGTCGGCGTGCTCGCGGTCAAGTGCTGCCTGATGCTGGGCGCCAAGCGCGTCATCTCTATCGACAGCGTCCCGGAGCGCCTCGCCCTGGCGCGGGAAGCCGGTGCCGAGACAATCGATCTATCCACCGAGAACATCCAGGACACGCTCATGGAGATGACCCACGGCCTCGGACCAGACTCGGTCATTGAGGCCGTCGGCATGGAGTCCCACGGGGCGGACACCACGCTGCAGAAGGTGTCGTCCGCCATTATGGAGCACACCGTCAGCCTGGAGCGTCCGTTCGCGCTCAACCAGGCGATCCTGGCCTGCCGCCCCGGTGGCAACGTCTCGATGCCCGGCGTCTTCGCGGGCCCGGTCGGTCCCGTCGCCCTCGGCGTCCTGATGAACAAGGGCCTGACCCTGAAGACCGGCCAGACCCACATGGTCCGCTACATGAAGCCGCTGATGGAGCGCATCCAAAACGGCGACATCGACCCGTCCTTCATCATCAGCCATCGCTCCACGAACCTGGAGGACGGCCCGGCGCTGTACGACATGTTCCGGGACAAGAAGGATGCCTGCACCAAGGTGGTGTTCAAGCCTCACGGCTGAAGGACGACCACGGAGCTGAAGCACGTTCATCTCCAAGGACAGGGGCAAGGCCGGCTCCTGATGGGTCGCCGCCGCCAATAACAGACAAGAAAGCGTCTCATGCCCACCGCGGTGATTTTCGACGTCGATGGTACCCTCATCGATTCGGTCCCCCAGCACGCCCGTGCCTGGCAGGATGCCTTCCGGGACTTTGGTCACGACATCCCTTTCGAAGAACTCAGGAGGCAGATCGGCAAGGGCGGGGACCTCCTGATGCCGGTGTTCCTGTCGGAGGCGGAGATCGCCGAGAAGGGCGATGCCCTGGAGGAGCACCGCTCGGGGATCCTGAAGGAGCTCTACCTCCCGACCATCAAGGGCTTGCCGCAGGTTCGGGCGCTCGTCGAGCGCCTGCTGGCCGACGGCAAGCAGCTCGCACTCGCCTCCTCCGCCAAGGGCGACGAGCTCAAGACTTACAAGAAGATCGCCGAGATCGACGATCTCATCAGCATCGAGACGTCGTCTGATGACGCGGAGGAGAGCAAGCCGAACCCGGACATCTTCCAGGCGGCCCTGGAGCGCCTAAACGGCGTCGCGGCACAGGATGCCGTCGTCGTCGGTGATACGCCCTACGATGCCGAAGCTGCTACCAAGGCCGGCATTCGGACGATTGGGCTGCTTACGGGGGGGTGGACGGTCGAAGAACTCATGCAGGCCGGCTGCATCGCCACCTATCGGGATCCGGCTGAACTGCTCGCCCGATACGAGACCTCGCCACTCGCCGGGTCGCAGGCCTGATCGTACAAGGACGGAGCACCTCCCATGGCAGCCACGAGCTCAAGCCCGTCCGAGGGTCCACACCTGCGCACCATCGCCATGCCGCGCGACACGAACGCTGCTGGCGCCATCTTCGGAGGCTGGACGGTTTCGCAGATGGATCTGGCCGGCGGAACCTTTGCTGCCCAGCGAACTAAGGGCCGCGTGGCGACAGTCAGCATCGACGCAATGCGTTTTCTCAGGCCGATCTCGGTCGGCGATGAGGTGAGTTGCTACTGCACCCTACAGGAAGACGGTGAGACATCGTTGGGCGTTCGGATCGAGGTCTGGATCCGGGATAGGACCGGAGGTGATCCGCAGAAGGTCACCGAAGGGGTGTTCACCTATGTCGCCTTGGACGACGAGGGGAAGGCGCGGCATCGGACCTAACTCCGGTCTAACAGGAATTGGAGGCGTTCGCCGTTCTCAGGGTGCAGGGCCGAGGTGTCTGGACTCCTATGCATGGATGCTTTCGGGAAGCGTCGATGTCCTTCCTTACGGCTGGCACGGTTCGCCATCGGAATGTCCGCATATGCCCCCATCTTCATAGCTTCGGTTCGGGTGTCTCCTCACCTTGTCGGCATGGGCCGGCAAGGAGACAGACGATGGGACACTCTGCACACGATCCGGCTACGAAAGGGCGGCCGGCCTGGAACGTAGGCCGCAAGCTCGGGGCCAAACGAGCGCTCAAACCTCAGCAGGTCTGGGCCATCCGGTTCTGGCTCGACCGCGAACGGCGCACACGCGACCGGGCAATGTTTGATCTCGCCATCGACAGCAAGCTGCGCGGCTGCGACATCGTCAAACTCAAGATTGGCGACCTTGTCAGCGGTGGTCGCGTCCGTAGCCGCGCCATAGTCATCCAGCGCAAGACCGGCCGACCCGTGCAGTTCGAATTGCTCGAACCTGCCCGTACCAGCATCCTCGCGTGGCTGGAGGCCAGGGGTGGAACGCTCGACAACTATGCCTTCCCGAGCCGGCTTGACGGCGTCACGCACATCAGCACCCGGCAGTATGCGCGCTTGGTCGATGAGTGGGTCACGGGCATCGGGCTGCGGAGCGAGGACTACGGAACCCATTCCCTCCGCCGCACCAAGGCATCGTTGATCTACAAGCGGACCGGCAACCTGCGTGCCGTCCAGATCCTGCTCGGCCATACCAAGATCGAGAGCACGGTCAGGTACCTTGGTGTGGACGTCGAGGATGCTCTGACCCTAGCAGAAGGTACTGAAATTTGAACGCTAGGCCCCTCGGCTCCATTGTCGAGGGGCTTTCAAACTAGTCCAGCAGTAAAGCGTCCATCTCGGTCATTCACAGTGACGATGCAGGTGTGTGAAAGCAGACCTCTACCCCGTTCCCATGCAAGCGGAAGGCACCGGCTTGATGAGCTGAGCTCTTCGCCGATGGACAATCGGTGCCGCCCGACTGAAGCGCGGTAGTCGTACCCGGCACGGCGGACCTGCGAAATACTCGCAGCCTGTTGGAATGAGCCAAGCTAGCGGGCGCCTTCGTCCGTGCGAAGCCATCCTGAGCTGCGCCCACTACGCGGTTCTCTGCGGAGCGGCTGCGGACGGACTGGGCGTCGCCTTCCTGCCTGATCGCGCCTGTACGTCGTACATAGTTTCTGGAAGGCTCGTCTGCGTCTTCCGGGAATGGCGGAGCAGGAACCGTATCGTCCATCTTGTGTTCACGACACGCCGCGGCCTGCCGCACACCATTCGCGCCCTGATCGACCATCTGGCAAAAGCGTTTCCTGACCTGTGAGGCTGCGAAACGTGCGATCGATGCTGCGCTCCCGGAGCGGGGCGGAACTCAGACTGCCGATTGAGGGCCGCTCTCGAGGCACGGCGACGTCACCGACTTGAAACGGCATGCCTCCTCGGCCGGCGCGGGTTCTCAGGCACAGGGCAGCAGGCGGAAGGTCGGAGACCGGTTCGGCCGGGTGGCGAACGCGCCGACCGGCAGCACCGGGCCGTCGTCGTCGAGGACGAGGTCGTTGTCCCGCAGCAATCGCGCCAGGACCAGCACCGCCTCCGACGTGGCCAGCTGCGCCCCAATGCACACGCGGGGGCCCGCGCCGAATGGCAGGAAGGCGTGGCGATCCGGTTTCTCGGGTCCGAGGAAGCGACCGGGGTCGAAACGATCGGGCAAAACCCACAGGCGCGGGTCGGTGTGCAGCAGGGTGAACGGCATCAGCACGATGGCCCCGCGCTTGACGGGCACGCCGCACAGCACGTGGTCCGCCACGACTTGGCGCGCCGTCATGTAGGCCGGCGGGTAGAGCCGAAGCGCCTCGTCCACCACGGCGCGCGTGAGCGGCAGCGCGGCAAGGGCCGACCCGGCCCCGCTCGGGGACAGGTCCACCTGCCGCGCTTCCTGCCGGATGGCGTCGCGCCAGTCGGGCGCGTTGGCCAGCAGGTAGCAGGCCCAGAACAGCGTCAGGCCCGTCGTCTCGTGCCCGGCGAAGATCATGGTCGAGACCTCGTCGGCCAGGAGATCCTCCTCCCGGTGCCCGTAGGCCTCGGACAGCAGATCGAAGAGGTCGCGCGGCGCACCCGGGGGATGTGAGGCCCGGCGCCGGGCGATGATCGACAGGATTAGCGCCCGCCAGCGCCGGCGGAAGCGCGCGCGGCGGACGGTCGTCACCGTCGGCACCCAGCGGGGCAGGATGAAGTCGCTCGCCCGCGGCCGCCCGATGCCGGCAGCATAGGCGAGGAGCAGGCCACGCAGCTGCGGTCCGAAGGTGGCGATCTCCAGGGAGAACATGCTCGTGCCGGCGACCGCGAGGCTGAGGTCCTGCATGACGCCAAGCAGATCCACGGGCGCCCCGCGGGACGCCTCCAGCGGGCCGAGGGCCGCCTCAGTACAGGCGGCCATGTGCGGGGCCAGCAGGGTCACGGTGCGGGGCGTGAAGGCCGGTGCCAGGATCCGGCGCTGCCGACGCCAAGCCTGTCCCTCGCTGGCGGCCACGCCACGCCCGATGAGGGCACCGAAGATACGGTCGCCGGCCGCGATGCGCCGGTAAAGCTCCGGGCGCGTGGCTAGCACGTCGCGCATCGCCTGCGGGCCGGCAGCGACGACGACGTCACGGCCAGGCATGGGCAGCACGACCACCCCCTGCTCGCGGCATCGGGGCGGAAAGGCGGAGTAGGCGTTGCGGCGCAAGCCGGCAAGGACACCGAGCGCGCCCACGTGGTCCCGCGCCAGCGGCGGCATAGGCGGCGTGAAAGCGGCTGGCCCACGCGTATCGGTCGCCTCGGTGATAGTCTCCATCGGATCGTCCTCATCGTGGGCGATGGCGGCCGTGCGTCGCAGTGATACCGATCCGCCGAGGTTTAGCGCAGGGTCCCATGCCACCGCTGCGTGTCGGGGGCTTCGTGATGACGGGTTACTGCGCCACCACTCGTTCCCCGACATCCCCGCGCCGGGGCGGCGCGCTCCGGGCTTCCGATCCCAGGTGGCGCCGCAGCGTGAGCGCGAGCGCGTTCGAACGCCAAGGCCGGTGCACGACGTCGACGATCGGGATCGCCGAGAGAACTTCCGGTCGCACCGTGTCCGTGGCCGAGAGCGAGAGCACGATGGGACGATCCACGATCCGCGCGGCGCGGCGGGCGAAGGCGAGGCCGAGGGAACCCAACGGCCGGTTCTCGACGACCAGCAGGTCGAAGCGCCCCGGCTCCGCCCGTAAGGCGGTCACCGCCGCGTCCGGGTCCGTGTAGCCGATCGGCTCGTAACCCAGGGCCGCGAGGGTCTCCTCATCGTCCTGCAGCGCGGAGCGGGCGGCTCCGACGATCATCACCGTACCGCCGGCGGGCGTGATGCCGGGCTCGGCTTCCCGGCGTGCGGGCAGCCACACCTCGAACGTGCTGCCGACGCCCGACGCACTCCGGACGTCGAAGGCGCCTGCCTGTTCCTGAACGAACTCGAAGGCTGTGGCGAGCCCAAGGCCGGTCCCGGCCGGACGGGTGGTGAAGAACGGCTCGAAGATCCGAGCGCACGTGGCCTCGTCCATCCCGCGCCCCGTATCGGACACCCTGATGCGCACGTAGGCGCCGGAAGGCAGCTCGCCGTTGGAGAGAACCCGCCGCCCCGGTAACCGGACGCGTTCGAGCTGAACGTCGACCGCTGCGCCCGGCTCGGAGGCCTGGATGGCGTTGCGGATCAGGTTGTGAATCACCTGCTGCAGCTGAGCCGGCTCGCCGTCGACGATCGCGCCGTCCGCGGTCCCGGTCAGGCGGATCGCGGTCGGATCGGCGGTCGATGTGCGGATCAGGTCCACCGTCTCGGCCACGATCGCGTCGACGGCGCTCGTGGCCTGCGTTGCGCAGCCCCGCCGCCCGTAATCGAGGATCTGCCCCGCAATCTCGTGGGCCCGGCCGCCCGCCTGGACCAGCAGTCCGATATGCTCAGCCGCCCGTCCCGGATCGACCGGCAGGGCATCCGCGGCGATCTCGGCGTGGCCGAGCATGACGTTGAGCACGTTGTTGATGTTGTGGGCCACGCCGCTGGCGAAGATCCCGATCGCTTCGAGCCGCTGCGCGCGCCGGAGGGTCGCCTCGATCTCGCGGCGCTCCTCCCAGACGAACTGGCGCTCCAGTGCCGCGCCGAAGCTCTCGGCGACGACGTGCAGGAGCCCGCGCGAGTGCCGCATCCAGGGCGGCAGGACGCTGACGGTGCGCTCGAAGCACAGCACGCCGACGATGCGTCCCCCGCGTCGTAACCGTGCGCACGTGAACGTCGCGACCCCCCGCTCCGCGAGGGGGCGAACCAGGGCCGGAGGCCCGATGGCGTCCGCCGTCTCGACGAAGATGTAGTCTTCCGCCGCAGCGATGATGTCGGGCACCAGGACGCGTTGCGCGAGCGGCCACCCGCGGGGCTCCAGCAGCCCCGGTCGGTTCCACAGATGCTCAGTGTCGGAACCATCGAGTATCAGGATGTAGCAATGGTCGGTGCAGGCCCCCGTGCCCACCATCGCCATGACGTCGACGATGCGCGATGCGATCTCGTCGGGCTGGCTCGCTGAGAAGTGGTTGGCAGCCTGGGCCACGACCGATTGGAAGGCGATCGTCCGGCGCAGGACGAGGGTCCCTGCCCGCATCAACAGACCGACCCGCACCACTAGGGCCACAAGGGCCAACGCGGCCGCGTACAGCGCGAGGCGGAATCCGTCCGCACGGGCCTGCCGCTGATCCCGAAGGGCGCGGTGGGCCTCCAGCAGGGCTCGGCGCGCCACCTCGCTCGATGCGTCTGGCAGCGAGCGGGTGACGGTGTCGACCTGCGGCAGCAACTCCAGAAGCTGGCGCCCGTGCAGGACGATGGCGGCGATATCCGCGCCCCGGTTCGAAGGTGCGCCCGCCGCCAGGGCATCGAGCCGGGCGCAAATGTCGTCCAGATGCTTGGGACTTGCATCTCGGGCGAGTTCCGTGACCCGGATCTGGAGCGCTGCGATCGCGCGGGCGAGGTTGGGATCGATATCCGGTTCGGACAGGCGGTCGCTTAGGGAATCGAAATACGCGATCGAGTTCTGGACAAGGGCATTGCCGGTCTTGAAGCGCTCGACCATCTGCGTCTCCCGGATGATCGCCTCGGCCAGGGTACGCATCTCGCCGTCGTCCGGGCCGCTTGCCGCCTGCAACCCGGTCAACGCCTCCTGCATCTCCCGGAGGTGCGCGACGATCGGATCGTAGTTGCGCAGGAGCCCGGTCCGCGCCCGGAGCACGTCGTGCTGCATCCGGGATTCAGCGAGGGCGATGGCGTCGACGGTGCGCTGGGTCTGCGCGTAGGCGGCATCCATCTCGCCCTTGCCGTTAATCATCAGCCACGTGAGCAGCGCGGCCAGCGACACGCCGAGGATAGCGGCCTGTACGGTCAACCTCATGGCTGCGGCGCGGCGGCGGCCGTCGTCAGGGGCCGCCCCTCGTAGGAGCCGGTCAGGGTCCCGAGGAACGCCACGATCGCGGCGGCCTGCTCAGGCGTCAGCTCCCGTCCGAGCTGCGCCCGAGCCATGAGCCGCACCGCCTCCGGGAGCGTGGCGACGCCGCCGTCGTCGAAATAAGGCGCCGTGACCGCAACGTTGCGCAGGCTCGGCACCCGCAGCACCTCGGCGGTCTTGTTGGGGATCGTGACGAAGATACCGACTTTCTCGAACAGGTTACCGCCCACGTTGATGCCCTGGTGGCAGGCCGCGCAGCCGATGCCCTGGAACAGAGCGTAGCCGGCGCGCTCGGCCTTGGTGAGCGCGTGGGCGTCGCCGCGCAGCCACCGGTCGAAGCGGCTGTCCGGGGTGAGCAGGCTGCGCTCGAAGCTGTTGATCGCGTCGATGACCGCCGCCCGGTCGACTTCCCGTCCATATGCCGCCTGGAACGGGCCAGCGAGCGCTGGATCGCCTCGGACGACCGCGAGGATACTGGGCCAGGATCCGCCCAGGAATTCCGGCTGCGTAAGGGCGATCTCGGCCTGGTCCGGCAGACTCGGAATGTCGCCCGCCCAGCCCAGGCGGAAGCTCAGCGCCGCGTTGAAGGCCGTGGGCGTGTTGCGCGGCATTGGCGTGCCGTCGACGGTGACATTCCGGGCGACCGCGCTGGCGCCATTCGTGCGGATGTCGTGGCAGGTGATGCAGGCTCGGTCGCCCCTGCGCGACAGCCTTGTATCGGAAAACAGCATCCGGCCGAGGGCGACCCGGTCCGGATCCGCACCGAGACTGCTCGGGACCGGCGTGATGACGTCCTGGGCGTCCACGGCCTCGGCCGGCAGGGGACGGCGGCCGGGCGGCCCTTCCCCGGCGGCCGGCGGCAGGATGGCCAGAGCGCTGCCGATGAGGGCGGCCGCGAGGGCTTCCCCGGGGACCCGTAACAAGTGCGGCGGCGCCACGGTCACAGCTTCTCGACGGGGACGGCGAAGACGTAGCCGATGCCGCGCTCGGTCACGATCAGGCGCGGCGCGCTCGGATCCGCCTCCAGCTTGCGGCGCAGCCGCAGGATCTGGACGTCGATGCTGCGGTCGTACACGTCTTCGTGGACGCGCGTGGCCTGCAGGAGCTGCTCGCGGCTCAATGGGCGCTGGGGGGCATCGAGGAAGGCGACCAGCAGCGCGTACTCGCCCTTGCTGAGGGCGACGTCCGCGCCGGCGGGATCGGTCAGGCGCCGGCGGCGTCGGTCGAGCACCCAGCCGTCGAAGCCGCTGCGATGGGAGTCCTGAACCCGCGCAGGAAGAGGCCCGACCTCGGCCCGCCTCAGGATGACCCGGACCCGCGCCAGCAGCTCGCGCAGGCCGTAGGGTTTGACGATGTAATCGTCCGCACCGAGTTCCAGGCCGATCACCCGGTCGATCTCGTCCCGACGATGGCCGGTGGTGATGATCACCGGCAGGTCGCTCTTAGCGCGCAGGTCGCGCAGCAGGTCGAGGCCGTTCTCCGACCCCAGGCGCAGATCCAGCACCACGAGGTCGAACACGTCCTCCGCGAGCCGTTGCTCCGCCTCCCTCCGGTCGGTCGCCGGGGTGACGTCGACGTCGTGGTCGGCGAAGTGGTCCGACACGATGCGTTGCATGCCCGCATCGTCCTCGATCAGCAGGATGCGCGTCGTACCGGCCCGCGCGCCTCGACTCTGGCCCCGGCCCAGACTGGGTTCGAACATCGCCAACTCCATCCCGCAGCAGCCTGCCGCGCCGGCACGATCTCGACGCGCCGGCTCGGGAATCGGAAAGCTCACCAAGCCAGGGCAATCATCCCCGGCCGGCCTCCGCATCCGTCGCCGGCCCGCCCCGGATGCTTATCAAAGCGTGTCCGGACGTCGGGCCTTGCACGGCTGAATTAGTATCACGCCCCCCAAAAGATTGCGCCCTTCACATTGTGCGGGGCGGCACAGCGTGAGCATTCGCGCAGAACATAGCTTCAGCATGCAAACTCAAGAGGAGAGCATTACCGTTGTAACAGAAAGATACGCGGCTCGACATGGCAGCGTAATTGGAGAGCATCACAGTCATATTGCTTAATTCGAGAGGCTAACATGACTGATCCCGCGATGACCGAGCGACGAACGCTTCGCCGGAGAGGCTTGCGATTCTTCAAATCTGGGCGCCGCTCGTCTCTCCATGAACTAGCTGGGCCGCCCGCTCGACGGCAACCGTTGACCGATTCGGCTTCGTCCCCGGCAGGTCGACCAGCCCGCGACGGTCTCGCAGGCGGATGGCTCGAGTTTCTGGTGGTCAGCTTCGCCTTCGGCGGCTGCATCCACAATATCCACCCAGATTACGTCGAATTTCTGCACGATCTAGCCGGAGAAAATCTGCTCTAGGTCGAGCGTCGATCTCCATTCATCCGGCCAACCTCTTGCCCGAACCGGCATGCCGCAGGCGTTCAGCGGTCCGGAGCCGCGCATCCGCGACCGCACGCCGACAAAGCCCCCATCAGAGCTGAATACTGCGCTCCCGCGCGATTAAACTGGGAAACCGACCATGTCGCTTGACGTCCTGTGCATCTCGTGGGGAACCACGGGCAATCTCAGCCCTGTGCTCACGGCAGCCCGGCAACTGCACCGGGCCGGGCACCGCCCGCGCATCATGGCCGATCCGGCTATGAGCGCCGAGGTCGAGGCGGCGGGCTTCCCGTTCGTCGGGTGGCGCCGGGCCCCGACCGGACAGAAGGCCGATCCGGTCGACTTCTCGGATCTGGCCGATTGGCTGCGCCAAGCCATGTTCGCCCCGGCAGGCGCCTACGCCGCGGACACGCTCGACGAGATCCGTCGCCTCCCGACCGACGCGGTCCTCAGCATCGACCTGTTGGTCGGCAGCGCCCTGGCCGCCGAGGTGGCCGGCATCCCGCACGCCGTCCTGTCGCCGCATATCAGCATTCGCCCGCTGCCCGGCATGCCCCCCGCCGCGAGCGGCCTGACGCCGCCTCGGACCGACGCGATCGTCTCGGCGATGGAGAGCGGCCGGCCGGCGCTCAATGCCGCCCGGCGTGCGTTCGGGCTCCCGCCGGTCGCCACCGCCTTCGCGCATTTCGAGCGGGCCGAGCGGGTCCTGCTGGCGATCAGCCAGACCTTCGATTTCGACACGGCGATGCTCCCCGCCAATTACCGCTACATCGGCCCGCTGCTCGACGAGCCGGTCTGGTCGCGGGGGGCCCGGACCGCGTGGTCTGGGTTGGGCCGGCCGCGCATCCTCATCGCCGGCAGCACCGGTGCCCAGAACCAGACCGGCCTCCTCCGGCGGATCGTGCGCGCCGTCGGGACAGTCGAGGCCGAGACCATCGTGACCACCGGCCCGAATGTGGAGGCCGGGGACCTGGACGCCCCCGACACCATCCGGGTCGTGGCGACCGCCTCCCACGACGCCCTCATGACCGAGGCCGACTTGGTGATTTGCCAGGGCGGCCACGGCATCGTCAGCCGCACGCTGCTGCACGGCGTGCCGCTGCTGGTGATCCCGCTCGCCCGCGACCAGGCCGACAACGCCGCCCGGATCGCGCTGCGTGGCGCCGGCCTGCGCCTGCCCGGCGCGGTGAGCCCGGACGAGATCGCGGCCGCGATCCAGCGGCTCCTGGCGGAGCCCAGCTTCCGCACGGCCGCCGGGACCCTCGGCGCTGCCGTGCGGGCCGACATTGAGGCGGGCGGGCTCGTCCGCGAGATCGGCGCGATGGTCGCCGCGCACCGGGATGCCGCGTCCCGCGACGGAGGCCGGCTTTGGGCCTGAAGGGGATTGCCGCCGTGCCGGCGCGGCCCCGCATCCGCCCCGACTCGCGGACCTTCTCGGCGCTGCTCGGGCTGCTCGCGGCGCTTCCGACCTTCGGGATCGACATGATCCTGCCGAGCCTGTCGGAGACGGCGGCGGCGATGCACGTCCCGACCGCCGCGATGGGCGCGGCCATGGCCGTCTACCTGCTCGGGCTCGGGGCCGCGCTCCTGGTCTACGGGCCGGTCTCGGACCGGCTCGGACGCCGGCCGGCGATCGTCTGCGGCTGCCTCCTGTTGATCGGAGGCAGCATCGGCTGCGCCGCTTCACGGACGCTGCCGCATTTCCTGCTGTTCCGGGCCGTCCAGGGGATCGGCGCGGCCGGTCCCGGCATGGCGGTCTTCGCGATGGTGCGCGACCTATTCACCGGCGAGGCGGCGCGCGCCCGGATGTCGTTCGTCGTCCTGACCGTTCAACGTCGTGCCGATGGTTGCCCCGACGCTGGGGGCCAGCCTGATGGATGTCGGGGGCTGGCGCCTGATCCACGCCGCGCCGGCCGCCGCCGCCCTGGTGACCCTAGCGGCGATCCCGCAGATCGACGAGACCCTGCGCCGTGCTCCCGGTCCGGCGCCGGCCGGGATCCTGGGCGGCTATGTCGGGATCCTGGCGAACCGGGCCTTCCTCAGCCACGCCCTGCGCAACGCCGCGGCGGCGGGCGCGGTCTTCGCCTACATCACGGGCTCCGCGCTGGTGTTCATCGGCGCCCTCGGGTTCAGCCCGTCGGCCTACGGGCTCGTCTTTGGGGTGAGTTCCCTGTCGGTAATGAGCGGCGCCGCCCTGAACGGCCGACTCGCCGCCCGCGGCATTGGCCCCCGCTGGGTGATCGGCGCCGGGCTCGCCGGGGCCACCGTCGTGGCGGCGATGCTCCTCGTCGATGCGCTGGCATGGCCGCCCTCGGGGGAGGCGGTGATCGCCGCGATGGCCGGCATGGGCCTCGCCTTCGGCCTCGTCTCGCCGAACGCCATGCACGGCGCGACGGAGGCGGCGCCCGAGGCCGCCGGCACCGCCGGCGCCGTCGCGGTGTGCCTGCAGATGATCGGGGCGGCCGTCGCCAGCGATCTCGTCGCACGGCTCTTCGACGGGCGCTCTGCCCTGTCGATGGCCGCCGTGATGCTCGGCGGCTGCTTCGCGGCGAGCGTGGCCTTCGTCGGCCTCGCGCGCCCGGCCGGCCGGCCGTCCTCGTCCCGCTTCCCCTCCCGGCGACACGGAGAACCCGTATGATCTTCGACCCACCCCCGTGGCAGTCCGTCCACCCGACCCGCGACGGCACCCGGCTCGCCCATATCGAGGCCGGACCCATCACGCCCCAGGGGCACCCGCTGCTCCTGATCAACGGCTGGACCGGCGATCACGGCGTCTTCACCCCGCAGATCGCGCATTTCGCGCGGACGCGCCGCGTCGTGGCGGTCAACCTGCGTGGCCACGGCGCCAGCGACGCGCCCGAGGGGGACTACACGATGGAGGGCTTCGCCGACGACGTCGCGTGGCAGTGCCGGACGCTGGGCCTGGCGAGGCCAGTCGTCATCGGTCACAGCCTCGGCGGCGCGGTGGCCCTGGAGCGGTGCGGCCGCCATCCCGACCTCGCCGCCGGCCTCGTCATGGTCGACACGATCGTCCTGCCGTCGCCCGACGGGGCTGCCAGCGCCGAGATCGAGGGCCTGCTGGCGGGCGTGGGCGGCTCGGACTACCGGAGTGTCGTGCGCGACATGGCCTGGGCGATCGGGTGCGACTACGACCCTCCGGCGCGGCGGCAGGCTCTCTTCGACACGTTCATCCTCGGCCCGACCCAGCGGACGCCGCAGCACGTCGCCTACGCGGTGCTGCGGAGCATGGTGCTGCACCACGATCCCGTCCCGGCCGCGCGCGCCTGCCGGATTCCCATGGCCTACATCTCGGCGGACGTGCCCCTGGTCGAGGCGGCGCGGAATCTCGACCGGCTGCGCGAACTCTGCCCGCAACTCGTCACCGCCAAGACGCTGCTCGCGGGACATTTCAACACGCTCGAGGTGGCCGATCAGGTCAACGCGATGATCGAGCGGTTCCTGGGCGTGGGCCTGAAGGCCGTGGGCGGATAGGAAGCGCACGCCTTCCTGCCGCATAATGTGTGTGTCCGGGCGGCATCCAGAGCGGATGTCGCCCGGCACCGCGAGTCCATGTCACGAAGCGAGCCGCGTTCCCGGCCGGTCCCCCAGGAGGCGCCGCGCCGACGCGATGACCTGGAGGGTCTGGGGGCTCAGCTGCTCCTGGCGGGCCCGCCACGCGTAGTGCTGCAAGAGCGTGACGAGGTCCGTCGCGCCGGAGATCCCGTGATCAAGGCCCTTGATCACGGACTCGGTAATCGTGCGCCTCAGCAATATCTCGAAGATGTCGTGGTCCGCTTGTTCTGCCTGCATGAGGATCTCTCCCGTGAAGCGGAGTCGTTCTCGAAGCGGAAGGTTTCGGTACGATTTCAGGCCATTCGACTTGCGCGTCCGATTCGCACCGGACGTGTCCTTCCGCACGCAGCGGACGCCCCGGCGGACCGCATGTTATGACGGTAACCATCGGCTCCACGCCTGACATGATCGTGTAGCTTCGGCCTTCGAAGCTCCTCGCGCACAGCGGCAGCGAGGCTATGTCGATGAATCAAATCGAAGATCGGACTTGGCAGGCTGATGCGTTCGAGCCTCCCAGACGCATCCCGACCCTGACGGTGGCCGAACTGGAGGCCGATCCGCACGGGGCATTCCGCACGTGGCGGCCCCGGCTGCCCGTCGTCGGCCACGAGGTCGCGGGCTTCGTCGTCCTTCGGGCCGGGGATGTCGATCGGCTGATGCGCGATCCGCGCGTGCAGGCGACCGAAACGCTCTACCCTGAGACGCGTGGAATCCCGGAGGGCAGACTCTTCGACATCTTCGCGCAGGGGATGCTCACCGCCAACGGGGCGGCCCATCGTCGGCGCCGCTCGCCCTTCACCCGGACCTTCGCGGCCCGGATGATCGAAGGCTTGCGTCCCCGGATCCGCGCGGCCGCGGAGAGCCTCGTCCGGGACTGGCTGCCGGACGGGGAGGTCGACCTCGTGGCGCGTTACACCGCGTTGATCCCGGCCCAGACCATCGCCGACATCCTCGGTCTGCCGCATGAGGACATCCCCCGCTTCACGCACCTCGCCTACGAGGTATCTCGGGTGCTGAGCTTCACTTTCGGACCAGGGGACATTCCCAACCTTGAAGCGGCGGCGGTCGCGCTACACGACTACGTGCGCGGGATCCTCGAGGCGCGCCGGTCGGCACCGCAGGACGATTTCCTGTCGCGCTTCCTCGCGGAGGCCGAGGCGGCGGGCGATCTCACCTCCGACGAGGTAGTCGTCCAACTCGTTCAGATGATCATCGGCGGCACCGACACGACCCGGGTCGCCGGCGCCATGCAGGCGGCACTGCTGCTGCAGCATCCGGAGCAATGGGCGGCGGTGAGCTGCGATCCGGGTCTGATACCGGCAGCTGTGGCAGAATCCCTCCGCTACGAGCCGAGCGTCGGCTCCGCGGGGCGGGTCGCCCGGGAGGCCATCGATCTTGACGGAACCGTCGTGCCGGCCGGAAGCATGATCATGCTCTCGACGCTGTCGGCGCTGCGAGACGAGGCGGTCTTTCAGGACGCGGACACGTTCGACATCCGCCGTACCGACCTTCCGCGCCTGCATCCGATCTTCGGCGGAGGCGCACACCGGTGCATCGGCGAGGCCCTGGCCCGGATCGAGTTGGAGGAAGGGCTGGCCGCCCTGATGCGTTTTGCTCCGGGCCTGCGCCTGACGGGCGCGATGCCGGTCCTCCATGGCCACAGCGGCATCCGGCGCATTGGTCCGCTGCAGGTCGCCGCCTGATCGGGCGCCAGATTAACTTGGGAGCCTCCGCGGAACGGGCCGACGTTCCACGGCGCGCTCAACGGCACTCGGCCCGCTGGGCCGGGTGCCGTTCGAATATGCACAGACTGCCTCCGGCGGAAGATCAAATCGTCCGGCCGACACCACGAATAATCGGAACAGTTATCTCCATTTCCACCGTCATATCTTTCCGGTTTTCCGAAATCGCGGCGCAATTCCAGAAACTTAGTCATGAAGCTCCGCACACCGGAGCAGGCGATCATGATTTTACGGCGGACAAAAACTTTGGCACGCGCGGCGGCGGGAGCCCTTCTCTTGACCCTTATGGTCCCGACCGCAGTGCGGTCACAACCAGTCCCGCGTTTCGCCCAGCCCGACGTGCCGAGCCCCACCGGACGGCCGCTCGCGCCCCCGTACCGAACGATCCGGGACCTCCGCTCACCTACGGTCGAGCGCGAGCACCTCCGGGCGCAACGCATCATCAACCGCATCTGCTCGGGCTGCTGATGTCGGAAATAATCCTCTCTGACGTCGGCGCCGTGGGGGCGGACCCGGCTTCCTGGCTCGATCGGCCGCACCGTGCGGTCGAGCTGGCGCAGGCTGTCCGCCGCCGCGCAGCAGCAGCCTGTGGCAACGCGCTCCTCGCCGCGGCGCCAGCGCCGCTGCTGATGGGGTTCGCCTCCGCGACCGGGTCGGAGTCCATCGCCCTCAGCCTCGCCGGGCTCGCCCTCACGTTGCTCGCACTGCAGGTGCAGCACGTGCGCTCCACCGCGCGGATCGTGACCCGACACCGGGACAACCTCGCGCGTCTGGCGGCGCCGGCAGTCGCTCGGCTGGTGGCCGAAACCGATGCCGTGACTCTGCGCACCGGCTGGGAGCAGGAGGCGACGGTGCTGTTCGCCGACATCCGCGACTTCACCGGACTCTGTGAAACCCTATCGCCGGGCGAAGTCGCGGCGTTCCTCGCCGAATTCCGCCGGCGCGCGGCGAGGGCGATCGAGGCGGCGGGCGGCCTCGTCGACAAATTCGTCGGCGACGAGGTCATGGCCGTCTTCGGCGTGCCGCGCGCGGCACCCGAAGATACGGATCGCGCCGTCGTAGCGGCCCGCTCTCTGGCTGCCACTATGCTGGCCTGGAGTTGTGAGCGGGCGAGGGCGGGTCTGCCGCCGGTCCGCATTGGGGTTGGCCTTCACCGCGGCCCGGTTTTCGTCGGCACCATCGGGGCGGAGCGCGTCGAGTTCACCGCGGTGGGCGATACCGTCAACGTGGCGCGCCGCCTGGAGCAGATGACCCGCACGACGGCCTGCGACTGCGTCGCCTCGGAAGCCGTGGTTCGATCCGCGACGTCCGGCGAGGCGCGGATCGTCGCCGTCCAGCCCGTGCGCGGCGCACGTGTCGTCCTGCGCCTGTTCGCCATCGCTCTGGCCCCATAGCGGCCGGGTGCAATCTTAAAGGGACCGGGATTCATCCGCATGATGGGCGAACAGGTTCGTCGAGGCCGGGTCTGGAAGTGCCGTCTGGCCGCCTTCCTCGGATCGGCCGTTCTTCTGGCCGGTTTGGCCAGCGTGGCCGGCGTCAATCCGCGCCTCCTCAGGCCGAACGCCTACGCGTCCGTCACGTCGATCGAGACGCGGCCGGACTTCCATGATCCTGCGCTGCTGGCGCGGGCTTGGGCTCTTCCGGTAGCGGCGGCGTACCGGAGACGGCCTTACGAGTACCAGAGCAATCCGAGCTTCTGTGGTCCCGCCACGGTGGCGAACCTGCTCCGCTCCCTCGGCGTCGATTTCTCGCAAGCCGACGTGCTCCGGGGGACGGCGTTCCAACCCTGGTTCGGTGTGCTCGTAAACGGGCTAACGCTGGACGAGTTGGCCGACCTGATACGAAGGCGGCTCGATCGCCCGGTCCATGTTGTGCGCGGTCTCACATTGCCGGCATTCCGCGATCTAATGAAGATTGGCAACGATCCCGACAGGCGACTAATCGTCAACTTCCATCGCGGCCCCTTGTTCGGCCGCGGCGCCGGGCATTTCTCTCCGATCCTCGGATATCTGCCGGATGCGGACTTGGTCTTCGTCGGCGACGTCAACGGCGACTACCGGCCCTTCCTGATCACAGCGAGAGCCTTTGGCGCGCCGTCGCGACGCGCGATAGCACTTCGGGCAACACGCGCGGCTTGCTGATCGTCGATACGACCCGGCATTGAGGCTGGGGCGCACCGGTCGAGGGCTGGCGTCAAAACCGTCGCTGCAAGCGCTCTGGAGGACGGTCGACGGGAGACTTCCGATGGATCTACCGCGGTTGCCTCTGGGCGCGCCCGGTCAGCATTCGGGGAAACGGGGCGGCCCGTCGCCGACCATGCAACCGTAACGCCATCGATTCGTGGGGCGGGCCCCACGCCGGGGTGGCGGGGCCCGTACGGCCGACGGCCCGGCTCTGGCCGGCTCACGGCCCTTCGAAGGTCGTCTCGGCGTAGCTGGCGCGCCTCTGTCAGGCCATGAGACGATGGCTCGCGTCGCCCGGGATCTCGGAACGGATCAGGCCGCGCTGGATTCGGCGACGAGGCGGTCCAGCGTTCCGAGAATCGCAGCCGGCGTATCGATAGCCGCCATATCCGCCGCGATCGCCCGCGCGCGCTCGGTGAAGGACGGCTCGGTCAGGACCCGATCGACCGCCGCGCGCAGGTCTCGAGCCTCAGGCCGCTGCGACGGGATCTCGATGCCGACGCCCGACCACGCCACCCGGGCGCCAACCTCGGCCTTGTCCTCGGTGCGCCCCGCTGCCACGATCGGTACGCCGGCTTGAAGAGCCAGCTGCACAGTCCCGTAACCGCCATTGGTGACCAGCACGTCGACCTTCGGCAGGAGCACCGCGAAATCGAGGAACTCGGCAAGACGAGCGTTCTTTGGGATCGGTCCGCGCACGTTCCCGATCGGTCGGAAGCCGGTGGTGACGAGCACCAGCAGATCGTCGCGCGTGCAGAGCGCCGCTAGGGTCGGCTCGATCAGTTCGCCGAGATCGGCGTTGGCGATTGTCCCCTGGGTCACGAGCACGACTTGCTTGGACCCGTCGAGTTCGCCCCACCAGTCCGGCAAGGCGGCGTCCCGCTGAGGCGGAGGGGGCAGTGCGCCGACGAACCGGACGTGGTCGGGCAAGCCTCCGAAATCGTACTCGAACGCCGGTACGGTCGTCTGAAGGAAGGCATCGGCCATGAGATGGCGCGAATGCAGCACCGAGCACGGCAATGGCGGCAAGCCCATCCCGGCGAGCTTGGCATCCGCGTAGGCGCGGACCGGCGCACCGAATACACGTTCGGCTGCGATTGCAATGGCCGCGTACGTCGCGCGTGCAGCCTCGTCGCACGCCGGCGGCAACCCGATCATCGTCGGGGCCCCGTCCGGCCTGTCGGCCACCATGATCGTGATGCTGCAGGCGACGATCGGTGGCCGGGGCGTCCCCTCGTCCAGGAACAGGGCCGTCGCGCCGAAGAACAGATCGTCGACGACGATGATGTCGGGACGTTCGGACGCGATGATTTTACGCAGCGTCTCGGTCTGCGGCGGCATCGGGTCGAGGAAGATACGCTCGAAATTGTAGCGGAGCTGCTCCGGGCCCGGGGGTAGACTTGCGCGCTCGGGCAACACGTCCTCGATCCGCGTGAAGTCGATGTCAGCGCCGGCGGCGAGGGGCAGGAAGCGGGCACCGGACTTCTCGACGGACGGGCGTAGGTACCCGGCCGTGGTCACCAGCGCCTCGTCGCCGCGCGCCAAGGCCATGCGCGCGATGGCTAGCAGCGGATTCAGGTGGCCGGCGGCCGGCGTAGCGGCAAAGAGGATTTTCATGGATGACCCGTGACGGCGACAAAGCAGGTACTGGTCGGTCGTACGCGCTGCACTGTTCCGTGCTCGGTGGTGAACGACGGTCTACGCTCCTGACCGGGTGTCTGCGCCTTGCGCATGACCGCAGCGTTTCGCCTGTCGGCGATAAGGTTACGGGCGTAATGTCGGACGACCGAGCATTCGCCGCTGCTTCGCGTCGGCTCTGGTGTTTCTCCCAGGATTCGTGCGCCCTTCAAAATAGCAGGAGATGCCTTGTCCTCATCGCATGGTGTCGAGGGTGTGCCGTCCGCTTCTCTGCGTTTCTGCTTCGAAGCGGACAAGCCACGTTCGGCCAGATCCCGTCGTTTCAGATCGCCTGTCTGGACGACTGTGATGAGGGGTTTTGAGACTGGCAGCTTTTGGAAGGGGGATTTTTAAAAGCTGCCACCCGGCGCCTCAAGCGACCGCAGGTCCCTGGAACTCAATGCCGTGCGCAGCGCAGGCTGCGACCACCGCCGCGACCTCCTCGTCGGTCGGCTCGGCTTGTAGCGGTAGGCCTTCGTTTTGTGCAGGTCGGGCTAGCCTGCGGATCATCGCCTCGAACCGACCCGTCGTCATCGAGAGGAGCCGGGCCTCTGGCGAAACGATACGGAACGAGTGCGGGGTCCCACCCGAGACCGTCAACGCGTCGCCCGGTGCCAGCCGGCGAACCTCATTGTCGATCTGCATGCGGACTTCACCCTGCAGGATGTAGAAGCTTTCATCCTCGTCATGATGGACATGAAGCGGGACGGCAAAGCCTTCTGACATATGGTGCTCGATCAGCGAGAGACGGTCGGCATTGTCTTTCTGCGACAAATGGATGGTCAGGCGGGCAGTGGCAAACCAGAGAGCTTCGGCCATGTGAACGTCCTGTCGGTATGGTTGTCGTTCTCCAGAGCTACCGTTTGCGATCCGCCGGGATAAGATCGATGATCGTGCATCCCTTGGCGGATTGGCGGGCACATGAAGACAACCGATCCGCTTGCCGGCATCATAGCGTTCCTTGCCGTTGCCGAGCGGGCGAGCTTCACGAGCGCAGCTGAAGACCTCGAAATGGGCCGTTCAGCCGTCGGTGCGCAGATCCGCGCCTTGGAGGAGCGCCTGGGCGTCCAACTGCTACAACGCTCCACGCGCGCCGTGCGGCTGACGGAAGCCGGCGCGGTGTACAGAGAGGCTCTCGCCGACATCCAGGAACGTGTGCGGGATGCCGGGCGAGCCGCAACGGCCTTCCAGACCGAGGCGGTCGGCCGCCTACGGATCGCAGCGCCTCCGGACCTCGGACCCGATCACGTCGCCCCAGTGGCCGCGCGCTTCCTAACCGAAAACCCGGCCGTTTCGATCGATCTTCAGCTATCGACCGACGCAGTGGACTTAATCAGCGACGGCTTCGATCTGGCAATCCGCGGTGCGCTTGCTGTCGAGCCGACGCTTGTCACGCGGCAGATTGGGTCATCCCCGATAATCGCATGCGCGTCTCCGGCATACCTCGACCACCGCGGCGTACCGGCGACCCCGCAGGACCTAACGACGCATGCTTGCCTTCATTTCTCTGAGCTGCGGTGGGGCCGCAGATGGCGGTTCGACCGGGATGGTGAAGTTGCCGCCGTTTCGATCCTGCCCCGGCTGGAATGCAACAACGGACCAACGCTGCTGGCCGCCGCCCTTGCAGGAGCGGGCATAGCGCTCGAGCCCGCCTTCGTAGTCGGTCCGGCAATCCGCGCCGGCACGCTCGTACCAGTTCTGACAGACTGGCGTTTGCCGGTCATACCGCTGCACGCCGCCTACCCGGCCAACCGCAACATCGCCAGCAAGGTGCGTAGCTTTGTGACCATGTTGGCGGCCGCCTTTGCCTCTCACCCCGACCTCGGCGGCCCACCGGGGTGACCGGGACGAAATCGCCATCGACGGAGGTCGCTCGCAGTTCTGATCGGCTGCCCTCCACGTCCTGTGGTAGAGCGAGAGTGCTTTAAGATCCGCGGGATGGAGAAACAGGATGGCCCCTACAACGCTGGGTAGATCCTTACTCTCGCTCGCTGCTGTCAGCTTGCTCGGCGCCCCGGCGATCGCCCAGACCGGACCGGCGGAACAGACCCTTGTTGCAAGAGATCGGGTGGTGACTCTGTCGCTCGGGGACGGTTTGAACCAGCACGTTCTCTACGACGCACCACCTCATCCCCGAGCGACGCTCGTCATGCTGCCGGGTGGGTCTGGCGACATCGGCGTTCAGCGCGACGGCGATCTGCGCCACGATGACAATTTCGTCGTCCGCACGCGGGCCGACTGGGTGGCAAGGGGCTACGCCGTGCTGATCCCCGACACGATCGATCACGCGACCCTGCGGGGCGTGCGAAGCTCCCCGGAATATGGCCGGCTGGTAGAGGGTTTGGCGGCCTACGCCCGAGCCCATGCGCCTGCACCCGTCTTCCTGGTCGGTACCAGCCAAGGGACGATAGCGGCGATGAACGGAGCCGCCCACGCCCGGCTGGGCCTCATTGCGGGTTTGGTGTTGACCGAGTCCGTGTCAGTGCCTGGACGACGAAGCACCGAAACGGTCTTTGACGCGGATCCATCGGGCGTGCGCATTCCGGTGCTGGTCGTGGCAAATCGCGACGACGCCTGCAACGTGGCTCCGCCTGAGATGGCCCCACGCATCGCTGCGGCCATGACGCGCTCGCCGAGCGTTCTGGTCCTATCAATCAGCGGCGGCATGCAACGTTCGGACAGAGCCTGTGGTTCGCTCTCACCCCACGGCTATTACGGCATCGAGCAGAAGGTGGTGGGCGAGATTGCCGGTTGGCTCCAAACCCACGGTGGCTAACTTCCGAACTCGTTAGTTACCAACTAAACGAGGCCGGCAAATACCACGCGGGTCGCCCCGAAGCACGGGCTCGAGCGCGCTCGGGGAAAGCCGGTTTAGATTGGAATGAGTTCGCGAGCTGGGCCGCCGGTCTCCTTGCCACGACCCTGAGCATAGCCCAGCAAGGCCGGGTTCCGAGCGTTTCCGCTATCAGTGTTCATGCTGCCGAGCCAGCTGGCGGAGCGCGCTGGCGCCACGATTGAGCCGGTAATCATGGGGCCGTCCGTCGGATGCGGGACGGGGCGGGCCTGAGAGGCACCCGTCAGAGCAGCGAGGGTGCAGGCGGACGCGACTGCGACGGCCGAGAAGGTCTTGATTATCATCATGGCAGGTCTCCGTTGTCCTATGCTCGATCCGGCTTCGTCGAGCAGCGATGCCGGACAGACGACGTCTTCGCTGGCTTATTCCGCGCTTCATCGAAAAATTCTGATTCCGCCTCCGGGCCAGCACTGGTGAGATCCGAGATACGATGAGCCGGTGAAAGTTTTCGGTTCGCGGCTGGAATAATCTCGAAACGGCAGCGTCCGTGCCTCAGTCGCCAGCCCCGGAGCGAGTCTGCACCGGTCGACCTGCAACGGAGGAGTCCCGCCCATGCCAGGAGACCGGACATGACGGACATGATGCGCCTTATGGAGCCGCTGATCCCGGCCCTGCGCCGCTACGCCCGTGCTCTCCTACGCAATCCCACCGACGCTGACGATCTCGTGCAGGATTGCCTAGAACGGGCCGTCGGTCGGTGGCACCAGCGCCAAATCGATGGCGACACGCGGACCTGGCTCTTCGCCATCCTCCACAACCTCGCCGTGACGCAGATGCGCCAGCGCTCTCGGCGCGGTGCGCACATGCCGATCGAGGATACGGCAGAAGCCAACCTCGCTGTGGCACCCACACAGGAGAGCGGCCTTCGCCACCGCGACCTCATGAGCGCGCTCGATGCCCTGCCGGAGGAGCAGCGCAGCGTCCTCCTCCTCGTGACGGTGGAAGGACTGTCCTACGCCGAAACCGCCGACATCCTTGCCATCCCAACCGGCACCGTGATGTCCCGCCTGTCACGGGCCCGAGACCGGATGCTCCAGCTGATGGACGGCGCGGAGGCGGCCGTTCCCGCCAAGCGCCCGCTTCTGCGAAGGGTGAAATGACCATGCGTCCCATCAGCGACGACGATCTCCAGGGCCTAGTGGACGAGCGGCTCGATGCCGCCCGGAGGCGTGAGGTTGAGGCCTATCTCGCCGAACATCCCGAGGCGCGAGCACGGGTCGACCGCCTCGTCGCCCTCGGCGAGGGGATGCGTGCCACCTTAGCGCCCATCGCCGCAGAGCCGGTCCCTGCCCAGCTGAACCTGACGCGGATCGTCGAGGCACACCGTCGCCCGCAACGTCCAGTCTGGCAGGCGATGGCAGCCGGGCTGCTACTTCTCCTCGGCGGCGCCGGAGGCTGGGGCCTGCGCGATGCGGTCTCGCCGGTGCCGATTGGGATCGAGGCGTTGGCCCAGGCGGCGAGCATGAACTACGCGGTCTATGCCCCAGACCACACCCGTCCGGTCGAGCTCGCCGCAGCCGACCGGGACGAGCTTGCTGGCTGGTTCTCGGCCCGGCTCAGGCGGCCGGTGGGCGTGCCGGACCTCAGCAGCTCCGGCTATCACCTCATGGGCGGACGCCTCGTCGCAACGGCCCAGGGGCCAGCCGGGCTGCTGATGTACGATGACGGGCATGGCGCGCGCTTCGTGATGCTGATGCGGCCGATGTCCGTGCCCAGCGACGCGCCGATGCAGCCGTACATCTCCGCGACGTCGAACGGCTACGCCTGGGCTCAGGACGGGCTCGGCTACAGCCTCGTAGGAGCGGCCGACCCGGCGGTCCTTCACCCGCTCGCCAATGACATCCGACGCGCCACCGCGAAGAAGATCTGAAGGCCAGCTATGTCCCTCCTTAACGACCTGACCGGCGCTAGTCCGGCTCTCAACCCGCGCGCCGTCATCCTGCGCCTCGGTGCCATCGGAGGGCTTGTCGTCGCCGCCGCCGGGGCCTTCGCCTATGCCGGTGGCTGGTTCTCGCCGGGCGCCCTGACCCAGGCTCGGATCGTCGACCGCTTCGAGCGGGTCAACGGCCCGCATCCGGGGTTCCGACGCAACCACGCCAAGGGGCTCTGCCTAGCCGGCGGCTTCGAGAGCAGCGGCCGGGGCGAGAGCCTGTCGAAAGCGTCGCTGTTCACGGCGGGCCAGATCACCCCGGTCACCGGGCGCATCGCGCTCGCGGGCGGCCAGCCCTACGCAGCGGATGCATCGACCATAGTGCGCAGCCTCGCACTCCGTTTCCAACTTCCCGACGGCGAGGAATGGCGCACCGGCAACAACGACATCCCGGTCTTCCCGGTGCGAACCCCGGATGCGTTCTATGCCCAGCTTCTCGCCGCCAAGCCCGATCCGGCCACGGGCAAGCACGATCCCGAGGCACTTAAAGCCTTCTTCGCCGCGAACCCGGAGAGCACGACGGCAGTGGCCTTGATCAAGGCGCGCACGATCACCTCCGGGTTCGCCGACGACACCTTCCGGGGCTTGAACGCCTTCCGGTTCGTGGCCGGAGACGGCACGGAAACGCCCGTTCGCTGGGCGTTCGTGCCGGAGCAGGCCGCCACAGCCGAGAGTGTGGCTCAGACCGCACGTGCGGACAAGAATTACCTGTTTGACGACTTCGAGTCCGCGGTCCATCGGGCGCCCGTCCGCTGGCACCTCGTCGTCTCCCTCGGCGAAGCAGGCGATCCCACGGCGGACGCGACGCGTCCCTGGCCGGCCGAGCGGACGCGCGTCGATCTCGGGACGGTGATCGTGACCGCGACAGAGGCGGAGGCCGACGGCAATTGCCGTGACGTCAACTTCGACCCCCTGGTCCTGCCCACCGGCATCGCGGGATCGGATGATCCGCTGCTGAGCGCGCGCTCGGCAGCCTACGCGCAATCCTTCACGCGACGCGCCGGTGAGCCGAAAGCGCCGAGCGCCGTCCACGATGTCCCCGCTGCAGGAGCCGGATTGTGAGCAACACCACGCACTTCAACCGACGGGCCCGGCTGCTGCACTGGACCATGGCCGGCATGATCCTGGCCATGCTGTTCATCGGCGTGGCGATGGTGACCTCCCTGGTGCACTATGATGCCCTCGTGGCGCTGCACCGTCCCCTCGGCATCGGCATCCTGATCCTTGCGGGGCTCCGCCTCGTCAACCGGTGGCGCCACCCGCCACCCGAACTGCCGGCGGACCTTCCGGGCTGGCAGCGACAGGCGGCAAACGCCTCGCACATCCTGCTCTACGGATTGATGCTCGGGCTGCCGCTTATCGGCTGGGCGATGCTGTCTGCAGCCGGTTACCCCATTGGGCTTGCTGGCTCTGTGGTGCTGCCGCCAATTCTGCCGCGCGATCCCACGGTCTACGCCTGGCTGCGTCCGCTTCACACAGTGCTGGCCTACGCATTTTTCGGTCTCATCCTTGCCCATCTCGGTGCCGCGCTGATGCACGGGCTGATCCGCCGGGATGGTGTCTTCTCCAGCATGACTCGAGCTCGGCCGTCTCGCGTTCATTGACACGGCAAGGAGCGGCCCACAAAGCAATGATGACGACGACGGAACAGGCTGTTTGATCGATGTCAGTTTCGTCGTCACCCACGACGCGAGAAAAGTTGGCTCGGCCTAAAAGCCCGGTGGCGGTCAGTCGATGAATTTTGAGACGTTGCGAGTATCTCGGTTTGGCTTCTGGATCATCGGGCCGGCTATCGGCGGGTTGGCCGGCCTCCTCTACACCGTCATCTTCGACGTTGGGTTACCAACTGCATCAGCGGTCCGCGGCATCTTCATCGGAGCGCCAATCCTGTTCTACGAGCGCGGCCTGTTTCTGCAGAGGCTGCGAGCGCGAATACGCCACGCAGCTACGCCGCTCTTTGCAGCAGCGACGGTCGCAATCTATGTGGTGATGATCGTCATCGGCAACGCGATCGCCGGATCAATACTCCACCGTGTATTCGGATATATGCCAAATGCTCGGGTTGCGATGATGCTGTCAAATTCTGGGTTTGCCTACTCATTAGCAATTTCAGCACTCGCGGCATTCGTGTTTCGGGTCCGTGACCTCATCGGCCCGCGCGTTTTCACTAACTTCCTACTTGGTCGATATCATCACCCTATAAGTGAGGAGCGGATTTTTCTGTTCTTGGACGTGGTTGGATCGACTAGATTTGCTGAGTTGCACGGCGACCTTGCAGCCCAGAAATATCTCGGCACCATCTTTGGCGCGCTTGCTGGGCCGGTCGCGCGCGCGCGTGGCTCGATTGACGATTACGTTGGTGACATGGCGCTGGTGAGCTGGACAATAGCTCAGGGCGCCCGTGACGCCGCTTGCCTACGCTGTGTCTTCGACTTCGCTCAAAACCTCAGGGAGAACTCTGCCGACTGGCAGGCACAGTTCGGTCAAGTGCCAGAATTTCGGGCCGCTCTCCATTGCGGCTCCGTCGTGACCGCTGAGGTCGGCCTCGCGCATCGTAAGATCGCGTATTTCGGTGATACCTTGAACACCACCAGCCGCCTTGAGAGTCTCGCGAAAGAACTTCGAACCCCTGTGCTGGTATCTCGGGATTTGCTCAAGAGACTCGGCGAATTTCCACGTGATCTGGTCACCAATGATCTGGGATCACACCACGTCCGTGGTCGGCAGGAAGCGCTTTGCGTCGCCGCGGTCCAAGAGCGATCGGAAACGTCACTCTACTCCGCAGGCTCATAAGTACATGCCCCCCTAGAAAATCGAAACGCGCCGAGAAATATATCCTTTTCCTGCGACTGGATACTAGGAGGTATATCAAACGACCTACTATTTAATGGCGGCTTCGCCTGCGCCCTAAGCTCTTGCTCGATGTCCGGTTTCGGAAGTAGGAGCCGTGGCCTTAAACAGCCAGCTTGGGTCGTGGGCGGACCGAGGGCACGGGTAACATCCGCCAAATTTGACACCGTTCTGCGCCCCGTTCCAGTGACGGCCGGCTAACTGCGTTGCGGCATCCTACGTGTGGGCCTCATAATGCGTGTCGGCTCGCAGCGGGGGAGATGTACCCCCCCTGCCAGCCCGTGATCGGATCGGGCGGCGGGGCCGAGGGCTGACAATCGTCAATCGGTCACGCGATGCCGATCTCGAACTCCATCCCGTACCCCGGCCCCTGGTCTGCGTAGTCGATCAAGACGTACCCGCGCACCGCCCAGGGTACATCGACGCTATCGCGGTGTTTTCAGAACATCTGCCCGATCGCAAAGGGCGTCAGCCGGGGATTGCCCTGCGTGAGATGATCGACCCCGGTGCCGATCTACAATACGCATTCGAGATTATAGGACGAGTGCTCCCCCAGTGACTGGACGAAGGCCGGACGCCGCCGCGTCCGGTACAGCCGTGGGATCGATGGACCCGCGCTATGGTACGCCGCGTGCATTGCTTGCCCGGCGCACGCCGAGGAACCGCAAGCGTGCGGCAAGCCGGAGCATGGGCGTGACGACACCGATCCCTTCCCCGAAACCGGGCGCGGCGACAGAATCGATTCGTCTTGGCGTCGGCCTCACCCTAGTCCTCGTCGCGGCCTATTTCGGCTTCATCGGGCTGTCCGCCTTCGCGCCGGTCATGCTGGCCCGGCCGGTGATGACCGGCGGCACCGTGACCTGGGCGTTCGCCTACGCCTTCGGGGTGATTGGCCTCGGCGTCGCGCTCACCGGGATCTACGTGCTCGCAGCCAACCGCGCTGAGACCCGTCGGAGCCTCGCCCGATGATCCGGCTCGGCCTAGCGCTCGTCCTTTGCACCCTCGCCGGCCCCGCCCTCGCCGCCGGCCCGGGCTCCGGCCTGAACCTCACGGCGATCGGATTGTTCGTCGCCTTCGTGGCGCTCACCCTCTGGATCACGTGGTGGGCTGCCAAGCGCACCAAAACGGCCGACGACTTCTATGCGGCGGGCGGGAATATCACTGGCTTTCAGAATGGGCTGGCGATTGCTGGCGACTTCATGTCGGCCGGGGCCTTCCTCGGCATCACCGGCCTCGTCTTCGCCTCCGGCTTCGACGGGTTGATCTACGCGGTCGGCTACACCACCGGCATGCCGATCGTGGTGTTCCTTCTGGCGGAGCGCTTGCGCCGGCTCGGGCGCTACACCTTTACCGACGTGGTTTGCATTCGGCTCTCCGAACGTCCGATCCGGATCTTCTCGGCCTGCGCTTCGCTAGTCGTGGTGGCGTTCTACCTCATCGCACAGATGGTGGGCGCCGGGCAGCTCATCCAACTCTTGTTCGGGCTCGACTACCTCTATGCCGAGTTCGTCGTCGGCATCCTGATGATCTGCTACGTGATGTTCGGCGGCATGGTCGCCACCACCTGGGTGCAGATCGTCAAGGCCGGGCTGCTGCTCGTCGGCGGCACACTGATCGCGGTGCTGGTGATGGCCGCCTTCCGCTTCGATTTCGGCGACCTGCTGGCCCGTGCCGCCGCCGTTCACCCGAAGGGCGCCGCGATCCTCGGCCCGCAATTCCCGGCCAAGGATCCGGTTTCGGCGCTGTCACTGGGCCTCGCCCTGATGCTCGGCACCGCTGGGCTGCCGCACATCCTGATGCGTTTCTTCACGGTGCCAAATGCGCGCGCCGCCCGCGTCTCAGTGTTCTGGGCCGCGACGTGGATGAACTATTTTTTCGCGCTCACCTTCATCCTCGGATTCGGCGCCATCGCGCTGACTGCCGGCAACCCGGCCTATGTCGATGCGCTCGGAGCGCTCCGCGGCGGCGGCAACATGGCGGCGATCCACCTCAGCCACGCTGTCGGGGGCGATGCCCTGATGGGCTTCATCTCGGCGGTGGCGTTCGCTACCATCCTCGCGGTGGTGGCGGGTTTGACGCTCGCCGGCACGTCTGCCGTCAGTCACGACCTTTATGCCAGCGTGTTCTGCCGCGGACAGGCGAGTGAAGGATCCGAGGTACGGATCTCGCGCATCGCCACCTTCGTGCTGGGCCTCGTGGCGATCGGTTTGGGTATCGCCTTCAAGGGCCAGAACGTCGCCTACATGGTAAGCTTGGCGTTCGCCATCGCCTGCTCCTCCACCTTCCCGATCCTACTGCTCGCACTCTACTGGCGCGGGCTGACGACGACCGGCGCCGTCGCCGGCGGCGTCGTCGGCTTGGCGAGCGCATTGGGCCTTACCGTGCTCGGGCCGGCGGTATGGGTGAAGGTGCTTGGCTATGCGGCGCCGATTTTCCCTATCGACCCGCCGACGCTGGTCACCCTGCCTCTGGCGTTTGCCACCTGCTGGGCGGTGTCACGGATGGATCGCAGCGCGCAAGCCGCCGACGACCGCGCCCGATTCGATCGGCTGGGCGCGCTCCCCGCCGAATAGGCTTTACGCGACGCCGCCGCCGCGGACTTCGACGGACCGCGGCACCTGCCAACCCATGAAACGACGCGGCCCATGTACCAGCTGATCAGCGCCACACCGAGCCCCTACGCGCGAAAGGTCCGCATCGCGCTTGCGGAGAAGGGCCTGCCCTTCGACCTGCTCACTGAGGTTCCGTGGGATGCTGCCACCTCGCTGCCGCGCCACAACCCGCTTGAGAAGTTGCCCGTGCTGCTGCTGCCGGACGGCAGCAGCGTCTACGAATCGAGCTACATCCTGCAATGGCTGGAGCTCAAGCATCCCGAGACGCCGCTGCTGCCAGCCGATGTGCACGGAATCCTCGCGGCACGAAAACTCGAGGTGCTGTGCGACGGCATCTGCGATGCGATGGTACTGACTTTTTTCGAGCGCCAACGCGAGGGCGGCGCGAGTGCGCCGTGGCTCGCCCGCCAGCGCCGCAAGATCGATGGGGGGCTCGCCGAGATTGCCCGCCTCGTCGGCGATCGAGACTTTGCGGTTGGGGACCGTTTCTCGCTCGGCGACATCGCCGCCGGCACGGTGGTCGGCTACCTCGCGGTGCGGTTCCAGGAGTTGCCCTGGCGCGACACGCACCCGAACCTGGCAGCCCTCAGCAACCGGCTGGAGCGCCGCCCGTCGTTCCAGGCGTCTGTGCCCTACGCTCAGACCATCACCGACCGGGTGGTCTAGGGGCAGAGATTTGGCGCTTGGTATCCACCATGAATGTCACTGATGGGTGGATTTCTGCCGGCCTGCTTTCGGGCGGGTAAGCGGTATAATCATACGTTTTATATGATAATCCGGTACAGCAGATTGTCTTAATTTATGAAGGGTGAGGTTTTACATAAGAACCTCACCCTTCCAGTCGATATTAGGATTTCGATCAGCTCTGCTTCAGCTTCGTGATCGTCTCGGTCGGCACGCCGGCGAAGTTGTTGGACACCAGATAGTTCGGGCTGGCCTTGATCCAGGCATCGAGGTCGATCTCCTCGAACTTGCCGTTGTCCCAAGTCTGGATGATCTCCAGATCCTCGTCGCCGACATTCTTGATCGCGTGGCCGAAGCCCATCGGGATGTAGGCCACATCGCCCGGATTGAACTCTGCGACCTTGCCGCGACCGCCCGAGCCGAACAGCGCCACCTGGCCCTTACCCTTCAGGTAGAAGTGCCACTCGTTGGCATTCACGTTCCAATGGAATTTACGCATCTGGCCGGGGCGAATGGTCATGACGCCGCCCGACATCGACTTGGAAACCGGCCACTCGTCGACGGTCGCAAGACGGAAGGTCCCGCCGTCGAACTCGCGCACGGCGCGCGGGTCCTTCAGGAGCCGGAACTTGTGGGTGGATTCCTTCGGCCAAGGCGCATCTAGCGCCTGGGAGAGCGGGATGACCGGTCCGGCTTGGATGTAGGCCTCGCCCTTCGGGAAGGCGTTGAGCGCTTCCATCGGCAGCCCAAAATTCTCCGCCAGCATGTCCTTCGGGGACACGTCGACCCAGTCGGTAATCGAGAAGGTGCCGTGCTCTGAGAAGGCGCCATTGTCGAACGACAGGATGAAGTGGCAGGGCTTGTCGCCGATCGTCTGGATCGAGTGGCCGTGGCCCTTCGGGAAGAACCAGAGGTCGCCTGGCTCGTAATTGTTGATTTCGCTCGCCCCTGACGGATCGAGCACAACCGTCTGGCAGCGGCCGTCAATCACGTAGGCCCACTCGGCGGCGATGGCGTGCCAGTGCAGCTCGCGCGAGGCGCCGGGATCAAGGAACATATGGACGCCCGCGATCCCCTTGCTGATGGGGAACTGGTGAACGGTCGCTTCCTTGGCCCACCCGCCCGACGTGACTTTCGGGACGTTGCCGTCGAGGGAAAAATGGAAATCGGGCATGGCGCCGACATCCTTAGGGTCGTGGTAGGCGACTTGCGCGCCCGGGGGGGAGCTGCTGAACGTCACGGCCGAAGCCGCCCGCGCCCGGCGCGCCGTGATCCGTTTTTGCTTCAGCAGCCTGCTGCGTCAGCGCCATTAGGCCACCGGCTCCGAGGGCGGCGGTTCCCAGAAACGCGCGTCGGTTAGCGTCCATCGTTTGTGTCCCAAATCTGGCTACAGCAAACCCGAGAGAGCTGGGTCTTTGCTGCGCTGGAGTACGTGAAATTTTGTATGCCAAAAACTCACGTAGTCGTGATGGATGATTACGAGGGATCGAACGTGCCGGCGTGCCGTATGGCTGCTTTCGGGAAATGTCTGGCATGGTGCAAGCGGCCGGGATGGGTCGGATGCGGAACGTCCGCTTCTGGACGAGATGCCGGATCCCGTCGGTCATCCTTTGCGATCCCGATCGGTGTGCACTGAATGGCCGATCCTAATCATCAACTGGATCCGTGACGCGCAGGATCGGTGTACGTCCGAAGCGCCGCCGGGCGGATCACGCTCGGTGTCCCAGATGGGGCAGAACGTTACCCTACGACCTGCCCATCGTTGCGCGCATTGAGGCACGGCGCAGCCGTCCCCTCGCAGTCATCAGCGCGTCTACCGCTCGTCCGAGTTCCAGTCCGACCTGCTGGTCGAGGCGCTGCGCGATCTCGCGGTCTGCATGATCGTCGAAGCCTGATCGGCGCCCCTCGATCCGAGCTCGGTTCGGAACGCGGCGCTGTCGTCGGTCTCGGCTGAGAAGTAGCCGTGCCGAATCGCAGTGCCGATGCGTAGGCTGTCGGCGACGTGGTCCTGATCGAGCACGCTGGTCGGACATCATCCGTCAGGATGATAGCGCGCGGATCGGCGGAGGTGTGGAGCGTGGGCGGTACCGCGGATGCGAGCCGCCGCGTCGGGTGAACGATCGTCATCGCGTACGAGCCTGCCATGCGAGAGCGGCAGGATGTATCCTCGTCCGGTGGGAGGGCGTGCCGTTCTTCACGAGGGCACTGCCACGTGACACACCGTGGCAGTGCTGTGGTCGCCAGCCTGAGCTTTCGCACATCTCCGGATCGAGACCCGGATCGACCTCTCACGGGGGTTGCAGATGGCTCGGCGTCATGGATGACGGGTTTGCCCGCCGCGGATCGCGCCGCGGGCAAACCGCTGATGCTGTGCTCGATCAGAACAGTCTGTCGAGCTTGTTCGGGGATTTGATCGGCCCCCGCGAGGTGGTCCAAGGGTGAAGTTAGTGCACGGTGGGCCGCTCCGCCACGAGTAGCTTGGCCGGCGGAGCTGGTCGGGCGAGCGCAGCCGGCCAAGCGGAGAAGGCTGGCACGAACACCTCCGGTGCCGGCGGCTGGTATTTCAGC
>NZ_VRVH01000210.1:0-8042 GCF_008040095.1 Methylobacterium sp. WL6
GGGCCGACGCGCTCGCCCGCCGCTCGCTGGCCGACAACGGCTACGCCGCCGCCACGGTGACGGTCTCGCCCGGGAGCTACGCCGGCAACGCCAGGATCGCGCCCGCCAGCCGGTTCCAGGCGGGCGCCAGCCCCGCCAATGCCGTCCGCGTCGGGCTGCGGACGGGGGTGCCGGTGCATTTCGCCCAGGTGCTCGGCCTGCCCAGGACCGTGCCGATCCAGGTGACGGGCACGGCCGCGAGCGCGCAGTTCGCCGCCATCTCGATCGGCTCCGGCGTGGCCGCGCTCGATGGCGGCATCGCCAACGCCCTGCTCGGGGCGATGCTGGGGACGAAGCTCTCGCTCTCCGTCCTCGACTACAACGCGCTGCTGTCGATGCAGGTCGACGCCTTCCGCTTCCTCGACGCGCTGGCGACCAACCTGAACCTCCAGGCGGCGGACTACACCGACCTCGTCGCCGCCAACGCCAGCGTCGGGCAGCTCACCGCCGCCCTCAAGGTCGCGGCACAGGGCACGTCGGGGGCGGGCGCCGCGGTGACGGCGCTAACGAAGCTGATGGGCGCGCTGCCCAACGCCGGCGCGCTGATCCCCGTGGCGCAGGTCGTCGACCTCGGGGATGCGGCCGCCCTGTCCCCGGCGCGGGGCGCGGCCGGCCCCCTCGTCGGCCTGATGGACGTGATCTCCGACATCGCCGCCAACGCCAACGGCCAGAACCAGATCGCGCTCGACCTCGGCGCGACGGTCCCGGGCCTGCTCAACACGCGGCTGACGCTGGCGATCGGCGAGCGGCGCCAGGATTCCGGCTACGTCCAGCCGGGCACGCCGAACGCGACGGTCCACACCGCGCAGGTGCGGATGCTGCTCGAGACGACGCTGACCGCGCCGCTCGGCCTCGGAACCGTGACCCTGCCGATCTATCTCGAGGCGGCGCAGGCCTCGGCGACCCTGCGCGGGGTCGCCTGCCCCTGGACCGCCTCGACCCGGCGGCAGGCGACGGTGGATGCGCAGCCCGGACTCGCGACCCTCGCCGTCGCCAACGTCCCGCGCAGCAGCATCGCGGTCGGCGCCGGCACGCCCGACCTGAGCCGGTTCGCGAACCTCATCGCGCTGCCGCTGCTGACGGTGCAGGGAACGGCGCGGACGACCATCGCCAGCCCGGCGCCGCAGACCCTGATCTTCTCCGACGACGAGATCACGCGGCAGGTCACCAAGACCGTGTCCACCACCGGCCTGACGCAATCGCTGACCGGAAGCCTGGTCCAGGGCCTGTCGCTCTCGATCAACGGGTTGATCGTGCCGCCCCTGCTCGGGCCGCTGCTGTCGACCGCGCTGATGGCGGTGACCCCGGCCCTCGACATGGTGCTCGACACGACGCTGCGCATCCTGGGGCTGCGCCTCGGCTACGCCGACGTCACCGTCGACGGCACGATGTGCAACCAGGCCGTGCTGGTACAGTAGCACGCCGCCGCTTCGGCCCGGCGCCTGCCGGACGCCCGGCCCGGCACGATCGATGTGCCGAAGCCCGGCCTCGCCGGCGGCGCGGCGGCACGCGCGCCGCACCGGCCGGTTCGACGATCAGTGCCCGCGCCCCGGCCCGCGCGACAGGGCGGCGATCTGCTGGCCGAGGCTGAGGAGCAGCACGTCGACGAGAAGACGCAACTCCGAGTTGTCGAGCTGATCGATCGTCTCGCGGCAGGCCAAGGCGTGAGCGGCGGCGGTGTCGAGGATCGCCGAGGGGTCCTTCCGCTCGATCTCGGCGAAGGCGCCGAGGTCGAGATCGCCCTCGGTGACGTCGATGATGATCCCGTGGCCGTGCAGCACGGTCCCCGACTCGTTGCGGACGAGCCGGCCGCGATCGAGGATCCGGCGGACGCGGCCGGCGGTCGAGACGGTGCGGTATTCCGCGACAAACAGGCCCCCGCTGCGGCGCAGGCGCTTGAAGTGGCGCGACAGCTTCGGCAAGTCGTCGGGATGGACGCGAGCCTTGGCCCGCTCGAACGGCACGGGCAGCCCGGCGATCGCATGGTCTCCCGCCAGAACGTCGGCGGCCCCGGCATCCAGAATACAGCGGTCGGGCTGGGCCGACCAGGCCCAGGTTCCGACCACGCCGGAGGCCGACAGGGCCGCCGTCAGGTCGACGGGCCGCGAGCGGGACCGGTCGATCGTTTCTGAGGGCATGGAGGACCTCCACGGTTCGGTTGCAGTTTCGCTTGGGAACCGCCGATATACAACCCAAGATGGAATTAACAACGCGTTAATTCAACACTCGGATCAGGCTCGACACCGCTGCATTCTACCGATTCCTGGGGGATGCAGGGCTATCCGATGCTGGGAATGCTGTTCGAGCCCAGTGCAGGCGCGCAGGCCCGGCCGACGAGGCCGAGACGTCGCCCCGTTCGATTCCCGACATCGCTCGGGCGAGGCCCGAGACCGGACGAGGGGGGACGATCAGCCGATCTGGCTGAACAGGGTCACGGCCCCGAAGATCAGAACGGATACGACCACGACGGCGATCAGGATCAGGGCCGCACGCGATTCCTGCAATTCCGGCGACATGCCCGCTCCATCACAGCCGGCGGACACGATGCCTCCGGCCGGCGCTATCCCGAACGAAACCTTGCATCGATCGATCCGGCTGTCGAGATGCGCGCGGTCGCCGGCCGCGGTGCGACAGCGCACAGCTTGGCCGCACGTTCACCCCTACGTTGAAGTCCTGCCGAAGGCCGACCCGTGCTCGCGCGTGAACGGCCGAGCCGGCATGGAGTGATGATCATGACATCGTCCCTGCGCATCGCCGCCCTCGTCCTCGCCGCCCTGCCGATCGCCTCGGCTCACGCCGGCGACACCCGGTCGAAGCCGCTGAGCCCGCGCGACCGCGCCGCCCTCGAGACCGCCCAGAAGTTCTCCGCCCGCATGAGCCGCCTCGATGCGCTGATGGGCGGCGTCCCGCAGAGCCCGGGGACGGCCCGCTCCCGCTCGGCCAACGCCGAGCACTAACGCGACGGCATCCCACCGAGGCCGCCGGCCTCGACGACGAAGCGCGCGACCGCGTCGGCTCCCGCGCCCTCCCGCAGGGATGCGAACACGTAGGGCCGCGGCCCGCGCATGCGCCGGGTGTCCGCCTCCATCACCCCGAGATCGGCGCCGACCAGCGGCGCGAGGTCGGTCTTGTTGACGATGAGCAGGTCCGAGCGGGTGATGCCGGGGCCGCCCTTGCGCGGGATCTTCTCGCCGCCCGCCACGTCGATGACGTAGAGGGTGATGTCGGCGAGCTCCGGCGAGAAGGTCGCCGCGAGGTTGTCGCCGCCCGACTCGATCAGGATCAGGTCGAGCTTCGGGAAGCGCCGGCGCATCTCGGCCACCGCCGCCAGGTTGATCGAGGCGTCCTCGCGGATCGCCGTATGCGGGCAGCCCCCGGTCTCGACCCCCATGATCCGCTCCTCGGGGAGCGCGCCGGCCACCGTGAGGATGCGGGCATCCTCCTTGGTGTAGATGTCGTTGGTGATCGCGCAGATCTCGTAGGTGTCGCGGAAGCGCTTGCACAGCTGCTCCATCAGCGCGGTCTTGCCCGAGCCGACGGGCCCGCCGATGCCGACGCGCAAGGGTCCGTTGTTCGATGCCATGGGGGCAAGCTCCGTCAGAGGATCACGAGCGGAAGATCCGCGAATACTGGGTCTCGTGCCGGAACGAGCCGAGATCGAGGCGAAGCGTCGCCGAGCCGAGGTCGTCGAGGCTGCAGGCCTCCGCCTGCTGGGCGAGCGCGGCGATGCGCGGGCTCAGGCCGGCGATGATCCGCGTGCCCGCGGCCTGCCCGATCGGCGCGGCGCGCAACGCGGCCGAGACGAGGTTCTGGACGAAGGCGAGTCCGTAGGCGGCCAGCATCCCCGGCCGGTCCATGCCGTGCGCGCCCGCGGCGGCCCCGACCGCGACCGGGTAGGCGACCGCCCCCGGCAGCGCCCCGGCGACCCCGTCGAGGGGTGGGCACGGCCAAGCCGCCAGGGTCGCGTCGAGGAAGCTGCGGCCCTGCTGGCTCGTCTCGAGGTGAAGCTCGCGCGACGGCGTTAGCGCCAGGGCGAGATCGTTGATCCCGGCGAGGTCCGGCAGAGCCGCCGCCGCCGCGGCGCGGTGGGCGTGGGCCGCCAGGATCAGGTCGTTGCGGCCGGCCCCGTGCTCCATCACGTCGCCGAGCCAGCCGGAGATGCCCGCCTCGTCGGCGACGTCGCCCGCCTCCACCGCCCATTCGAGCCCGTGCGAGTAGGCGTAGGCGCCGACCGGGTAGGTCGGCGACAGCCACGCCATCAGCCGGATGCGCTCAATCATGGGTGTGGTAGCGCCCGTCGCCGTGATGATGGGCGCGGCTGCCCGCGAGCTCGCCAGGGTCGCCGACATCATGGCCATGCGCCTGGGCGTGGCCGCCGGCATAGGCGCCCCCTTCCGGTCGGAACGGGCGCTCGACCGGCTCGGCGCTGCCGCCGAGGCCCCGCACCATCTCGGCCAGCACATGGTCGAAGGCGATGAACACCGCGTCCGCGGTGATCTCGGCCGGGATGTGCCGGTTGCCGATATGCCAGATCAGCCGCTTCAGGGCGTGGTCCGACCCGGCCCGGACCTCCAGCAGGCGCTCGGGCGCGGCCTCGACCCAGACGAGCCGCCCATCCTCCAGCGCCAGCGCGTCGCCGTCGTCGAGCACCATGGGCTCGGGCAGGTCGAGCAGGAAGGCGAGCCCGCCGACGCCGCGCATCGCCATGCGGCGGCGATGCCGGTCGCCGTGGTCGAGCACGATGCGGTCGACGATCTCGGCTCCGGCGAGAACGTCGGCGCGGATGACGCGGGTGGCGCGGATCATGGGGTCAGGACTGATCCAGCAGGTCGGGCTCCTTGGGCAGGTAGTCGAGGTCGAGCGCCTGAACGACCGTGAACGGCGGCACCTCGGGAAACAGCGTGAAGTCGATGCCGGTCTCCTTCGAGGCCAGCAGGCGGCCGGACAGGTAACACGCGTCGAAGACATCCGCCGGGTAGCGCTTGAGGCTGGGGCTGGCGCGCAGAACACGGCCGATCCGGGTCCGCTGCTCGAAGATCGTGGCCGTCCAGCTGTTGTTGCGCAATCCCGGCTGGTACTTCCACTTGAGGAGATGGCCGAGAAGAACGTCC
The DNA here is from genome assembly GCF_008040095.1 of Methylobacterium sp. WL6. Lineage (NCBI taxonomy): Bacteria > Pseudomonadati > Pseudomonadota > Alphaproteobacteria > Hyphomicrobiales > Methylobacteriaceae > Methylobacterium > Methylobacterium sp. WL6. Next base: position 5,151 of record NZ_VRVH01000210.1, read on the forward strand.
AGGCGGCTTTCGATCTGGTGCTTCTCGCTGCCGCCCACGCTCCTCACCTCGTCGATCAGGTTCCTCAGGTCGAGCTCGTCGAACCGGCGTGCCCGCAGCAGCTCGGCCTGGGCCTGCGTCCAGAGATAGAAGTCCGTCTCATAGGGATCGGCCGCCGGAGGCGGTCTCAGCGCGGCGTTCGACATCGTGGCTCTCCTCGAACGTGCCGATCCTACCTCAAAACAAAAAGTACCGCTGCGCCATCGGCAGCACGTCGGCCGGCTCGCAGACCAGCAGCTCGCCGTCGGCGCGCACGTCGTAGGTCTCGGGATCGACCTCGATCTCGGGCGTCGCGTCGTTGAGGATCATGCTCTTCTTCGAGATGCCGCCGCGCACGTTCTCCACCGCGACGAGCTGCTTCTGGACACCCAGGCGCTCGCGCAGGCCGTCCTCGATCGCGGCCTTCGAGACGAAGGTCAGCGCGGTCGCGAACGGCGCGCGGCCGTAGGCGCCGAACATCGGGCGGTAATGCACCGGCTGCGGCGTCGGGATCGAGGCGTTGGGATCGCCCATCGGCGCCACCGCGATCATCCCGCCCTTGATCACGAGGTCGGGCTTCACCCCGAAGAAGGCCGGCGACCACAGCACGAGGTCGGCGAGCTTGCCCGGCTCGACCGAGCCGATATGGGCCGACACGCCGTGCGCGATCGCCGGGTTGATCGTGTATTTCGCAATGTAGCGCCGCGCCCGCAGGTTGTCGTTGCCTGAGGCGTCGCCGGGGAGGGCGCCGCGCTGGCGCTTCATCTTGTCCGCCGTCTGCCAGGTGCGGATCGCGACCTCGCCGACCCGGCCCATGGCCTGGCTGTCCGACGACATCATCGAGAGCGCGCCGATGTCGTGCAGGATGTCCTCGGCCGCGATCGTCTCCTTGCGGATGCGGCTCTCGGCGAAGGCGAGATCCTCCGGGATCGACGGGTCGAGGTGGTGGCACACCATCAGCATGTCGAGATGCTCGTCGATGGTGTTTTTCGTGTAGGGCCGCGTCGGGTTGGTGGACGAGGGCAGCACGTGCGCGAGCCCCGCCACCTTGATGATGTCGGGCGCGTGCCCACCGCCGGCGCCCTCGGTGTGGAAGGCGTGGATGGTGCGGCCGGCGAACGCCGCGATCGTGTCCTCGACGAAGCCCGACTCGTTCAGCGTATCGGTGTGGATCATCACCTGCACGTCGTGCTGGTCGGCGACCGTCAGGCAGGTGTCGATCGCCTTCGGCGTGGTGCCCCAATCCTCGTGCAGCTTGAGCGCGCAGGCGCCGGCCCGCACCATCTCGACGAGAGCGTCGGGGCGCGAGGCGTTGCCCTTGCCGGCAAACGCCAGGTTCATCGGAAAGCTGTCGGCCGCCTCGATCATCCGGGCGATGTGCCAGGGGCCCGGCGTGCAGGTGGTGGCGAAGGTGCCGTGCGCCGGCCCGGTGCCGCCGCCGAGCATGGTGGTGATCCCCGAGCACAGGGCCTCGTCGATCTGCTGCGGGCAGATGAAGTGGATGTGGCTGTCGAAGCCGCCGGCGGTGAGGATCTTGCCCTCCCCGGCGATCACCTCGGTGCCCGGGCCGACGACGATGTCGACGCCCGGCTGGATGTCCGGGTTGCCGGCCTTGCCGAGCCGGACGATCCGCCCCTTCACGATCCCGACGTCGCACTTCACCACGCCCCAATGGTCGAGCACGACCGCGTTGGTGATCACCGTGTCCACCGCGCCGTCGGCGTTGGTGACCTGGCTCTGCCCCATCCCGTCGCGGATCACCTTGCCGCCGCCGAACTTCACCTCCTCGCCGTAGGTGGTGAAGTCGCGCTCGACCTCGATCTCCAGGCAGGTGTCGGCGAGCCGGATGCGGTCGCCGGTCGTGGGCCCGAACATGTCGGCATAGGCGGCGCGGGGGAGGGCGGCGCGGGGGGGCGTGTTGGCCATGCTAGAGCGCCCCCATCACGTCGCCGCGGAAGCCGTACACCGTCCGCCCGCCGGACAGCGGCACCAGGGCCACCTCCCGCGTCGAGCCGGGCTCGAACCGCACCGCCGTGCCCGGCGCGATGTCGAGGCGCCGGCCGCGGGCCTTCTCCCGGTCGAAGCGCAACCCCGGGTTGACCTCGAAGAAATGGTAATGCGAGCCGACCTGGATCGGCCGGTCGCCGACGTTGGCGACCTCGACCACGGTGCGCTCGCAGCCTTCGTTGAACACGATCTCGCCCGGCAGCGTGGTGACGGCGCCCGGCACGTCGGGGGAGGGCGCGCCGCGCACCGGATGGTGCACGGTGACGAGCTTGGTGCCGTCGGGGAAGGTCGCCTCGACCTGGATGTCGTGGATCATCTCGGCGATGCCCGGCATCACCTGGTCCGTGGTGAGCACATTGGCGCCCGCCTGCATCAGCTCGGCGACCGAGCGCCCGTCGCGGGCGCCCTCGACCACGACGTCGGTGATCAGCGCGATCGCCTCCGGGTGGTTGAGCTTGACGCCGCGGGCGAGGCGGTTCCGCGCGACCTGCGCGGCCATGGCCACGAGGAGCTTGTCTTTTTCGCGAGGCGTCAGCAGCACGAGGAGCCCTCTCGGATTTCGGCCGGTCCGGACTCATTTCGGCCGGTTCGGACCTGGAGCAAGGATCATGCTGGTGCGACGGTCAAGCCTTCCGGGCGACCGGAACGTGCCGCGCCTACCGCTGATTGAACCTTCGCGCGTCCGTACATGGCGCGTTCACGCGCACGCGTCATTCTGCGGATCCGAACATGACGATTCCACTCCCCATCGCGCTCGTGAACGCGCGCCCCGTCGGCATCGCCGAGCTCGCCGCTTCCGCGGTGGCGCGCGCGCCGGCGCCCGATCGGCACGGCAGCTTCCCCGTCGAGGCGATCGCGGCGCTGCGC
>NZ_VRVH01000211.1:0-8037 GCF_008040095.1 Methylobacterium sp. WL6
CCAAGGCGCAGTGCCGGCGCCTCGCGGTGGCGGCGCAGGTCGGCCTCGCGCGGGCGATCCAGCCGGTGCACACGCCCCTCGACGGCGACGTGGTGTTCTCCGTCGCGACGGGGGCGGTAGCGCCGGCGGACCCGATCGGCGACCTGGCGCGCCTCGGCGACATGGCGGCCCAGGTGCTGGCCCGTGCCGTCGCGATCGGGGTGTACGCGGCGGCGTCCTTGCCCGGAACGCACGGCCTTCCGCCGGCTTGGCGCGACCGGTTCGGATCGGGCGCGTAGGGCGGCGGGCTTAGGCCTCGTCGCGGGCGTCCTGCAGCAACTGCGCGAGGCCGACATCCACCTCCGCTCCGAGCATCGCGCGCTCGGCATCGGTGAGGTCGCGCGCCCATTTCGGGCCGGCGAACCCGGTCGCGCACTTGTCGCGCTCGGCGGCGATGTAGGCTTCGACCTCGGCCGGGCGGGTCCGCATCGCGTCGACCATCCCGAACCAGGCCGCACGCTCGACCACCGCGAGGCGGGCCCGCAGCCGGATCATCACCGCCCGCTCGGGATCGACGTCGTCGCTCATCGGGGCGGGATCCTCAGCGCCGCGGCTCGCAGCGGGTCTTCACGTAGCTGTCCTTGCCGTTGCCGAGGCCGGCATTGGCGGCCAGCACCGGGCCCTGGATCAGGCATTCCTGCAGGGTGTGGGCCGGGCCCGTCACCACGTCGAGGGCGTTGTCCCGGCTGCAATCCTGGACCTGGACCGACGAGGCGCAGATCAGGGCGACGACGACGATGGGATTCATGGGCGCGCTCCAAGGCCCCGCCGCGACGGGCGCGTGCCGGGATTGCAAAGGGACGGGCCGGCGGAAGGTTCCGCCGGTGCGCCGATCCGCGCGCTAGCGCTCCTGCGCGGCGAGCGCGTCGAGGAGCCCCTGCATGCTCTTCGGCACCGGCGCGGAGACCTCGCGCGCGTAGAGCACGCGCAACTGCCGGCCGATCTCGGCGAGGCTCAAGGACCCCTTCTCGATCACCCGGTCCGCCTGGGCCTGGAGGCTCCTGCGCTCGGCGTCGGTGATCTCCTTGGCGGTCAGCACCACCACCGGCACGTCGCCGTCGGGCCGCGCCCGCAGCGCGCGCAGGAACCCGAACCCGTCCATCTCCGGCATCATCAGGTCGAGCAGGATCAGGTTCGGGCGCTGCGCCTCGAAATGCTCCAGCGCCGCCCGGCCGTTCTCGGCCTCGTCGACGCTCCAGCCGTCGCGCGCGAGCGTCCGGCGCAGGCGCTCGCGGGCGTCCGCGTCGTCGTCGACGACGAGGACGCGGGCCTCGACGCCCTCCGGCCGGTAGCGGTCCATCAGGCCCTTGAGCCGGTCCCAGTCGATCGGCTTGACGAAGTAGTCGGTGGCGCCGAGCGCCTGGCCGAGGCCCTGCTCGGCCACCACCGAGGTCATGATCACCGGGATGCCGGCGAGCTCCGGGTCGTTGCGCACGGCGTGCAGCACCGCCCAGCCGTCCATGCGCGGCATCTCGACGTCGAGCAGGATCGCGCGCGGCTTCAAGGCCCGCGCCAGCGTCAGCCCGGCCCGGCCGTCGTTGGCGGTGCGGACGCGGAAGCCCTCGCGTTCGAGGAAGCGCTGCAGCAGCTCGCGCGCGGCCGGGTCGTCGTCGACGAGCAGCACCGCGTCGTGCTCTTCGTGCGCGTGCACCGGCGCGGGCACGGCGAGCTCGGCCGCGACCTGCCCCTCGTCCTCGACCGCCAGGATCGCCGGCAGCCGCAGGGTGAAGGTCGAGCCCTGCCCGGGCACGCTGGTCACGCCGATGTCGCCGCCCATGGTGCGGCAGAAGGCGCGGGTGATGGCGAGGCCGAGGCCGGTGCCGCCGAACTGCCGCGTGGTCGATTCATCGGCCTGGGCGAAGCGCTCGAACAGCCGGCCGATCTGCTCCTCGGTGAGCCCGATCCCGGTATCGGCCACCGAGAAGCCGAACCAGTCGGCGCCGGCCTCGCGCTGGCGCTCGACCTTCAGGGTGATCGTGCCGTTCTCGGTGAACTTGGCCGCGTTGCCGATCAGGTTGAGCAGGCACTGGCGGATCTTGGTCTGGTCCTGGTGCATCGCGCCGAGGTCGTCGGCGAGGTCGAGGACGAAGCGGTTGCCCTTCTTCTCGACGAGCGAGCCGGTGGCGTCGGAGACGTCCGAGATCAGGTCGGCGACGGTGAAGTGCTCGGCCGAGGCGGTCATGCGCCCGGCCTCGATCTTGGAAATGTCGAGCACGTCGTTGATGAGCGAGAGCAGGTGGCGGGCCGCCGCCTCGATCTTGCGCAGGTCGGGCAGCAGGGCGGCCTGCCCGATATCCTCGAGCTCCTCCCCGAGCATCTCCGAGTAGCCGATCACCGCCGAGAGCGGCGTGCGCAGCTCGTGGCTCATGTTGGCGATGAACTGGCTCTTGGCGAGGTTGGCGGCCTCCGCGGCCTGCCGCGCCCGCTCGACCTCGGCCTCGGCCTCCTTCCGGTCGGTGATGTCGGTGTTGGAGCCGACCCATTCGCGCAAGGAGCCGTCGGCGGCGAGCACCGGCACGCCGCGCACCTCCATGTCGCGCCACTGCCCGTCGTGCCGGCGCAGGCGGTAGTCGACGGCGTAGGGCGTGCGCGCCTCGATGCAGCCGGCCCACACCTCGGCGGCATGCGCCCGGTCGTCGGGATGGACCGCGTCGATCCAGCCCCAGCCCTGGAAGGCCTCCTCGGACTGACCGGTATAGGCGCTCCAGCGCGGCTGCGGCGGCAGCAGGGCGCCGGCGGCGTCGGTGTTCCAGATCACGGCCGTGGAGGCGTCGACGAGCGCCCGGAACCGCTCCTCGGATTGCAGCAGCCGGTCCTCGGCTTCCTGCTTGTGGGTGATGTCGGTGTTGGTGCCGTACCAGCGCAGGATCCGGCCCGCCGCGTCCCGATGCGGCATCGCCTGCGACAGGAACCAACGGAAGGTGCCGTCCTTGCCCCGCAGCGGGAAGGTGTCCTCCCAGGCATCGCCGCCGGCGATCGCCGCCTTGAAGCGCTCCGTCACCGCCTCGACGTGGTCGGGATGGTGGACGTCGCGCCAGCCCCAGCCGCGCATCGTCGCGAGGGTCGTGCCGGTGTAGTCGTACCAGCGGCGGTTGTACCAGATGATGTCGCCGGTCGCGGTGGCGATCCAGGCGAGCTGCGGCAGCGCCTCGGCGAGGTTCTCGTAGTCGGCCTGCGTGACCGTGGCAGGCTCGCTGGGATCACTCATCGCAACACTCGGACTGGCTTCCCGCGGCGGATGCCGGGCACGAAGCGGCCTTATACACGCATCGCGCCCGGGTTCGGCGCGGCGGTTTCGCCCGGCACGCCATGCGCCCGCGCCGCCCGGCCGGCGCGGAGAAGGTCGAAGGCGTAGAGCGCCAGCGCCAGCCAGATCAGCCCGAACATCGGGATCGCGTGCGGCGCCACGTGCTCGCCGTAGGCGAGGACGCTCAAGGCCAGCAGGCAGGTCGGGGCGATGTACTGCATCAGGCCGAGCGTCGCGAGGCGCAGGCGGTCTGCGGCCGCCGCGAACCAGATCAGCGGCAGGGCCGTCGTCACCCCCGTCAGCGCCAGCAGGGCGAAGTCCCGCGGATCGGGCGGCAGGGCCGGCTCGGGCGACAGCAGCACCCAGACGAAGGCCGCCGGCGTCAGGATCAGCGTCTCGGCGAGGAACCCGACCGCCGGGTCGACCCCGACCACCTTCCGCACCAGGCCGTAGAGGGCGAAGCTCATCGCGAGCTCGAGCGCCACCAGCGGCAACGTGCCGGCCAGCACCACGGCGATGGCGACCCCGGCCGCGGCGATGCCGACGGCGACCCGCTGCAGCGGGCGCAGGCGCTCGCGCAGGACCACGGCGCCGAGCGCCACGCTGACCAGCGGGTTGATGTAGTAGCCGAGGCTCGCATCGAGCAGGTGGCCGCTGTTCACCGCCTGCAGGTACAGCAGCCAGTTCACGCCGATCAGCCCGGCCGAGACGAAGAGCAGCGCGTGCCGGGGCCGCAACGGGAACGGGGTGCGCACCCGGTTGCGCCACAGCAGCACCAGCGCGACCGCGAACAGGCACGACCACAGGATGCGCACCGCCAGGATGTGGCTCGGGGAGAAGCCCGAGAGCAGCCGGAAATGCACCGGGACGACGAGGCCCCAGCTCAGATAGGCGCCGAGCGCGTAGACGAGGCCCACGGTGTCCGTCCCGATCGCGTCCGCCGGCATCCGGCGCGGAGAAGTCCTGGCGATCTAGCCCGCGCCGGCCGCTTCGGTCAGGTCCGGCGGCGCAGAGCAGGCATCCGCCCCGCCCGCGCCGTCAGCGCTTCGTCGGCAGGATCGGGTCGCCGCGCATCAGCGCGTTCAGGCGCTCGGTGTCGAACCCGTTCGGGATCTTCGCCGGCGCCGGCTTCACGGCCGCGACCGACTTCTCCGGCGCCGGGATCGATCCGGTCGCCGAAGGTTCGGGCAGGACGATGCGGGCGACCGGGCTCGGCACCGTGTGGGCCAGCCGGTCGGCGCAGACGAACCCGATCACGAGGATCGAGGCGCCGGCCGAGACGCCGGCGGAGAGGAGACGCAGGATACGCAAGCGACGGGTTCCGGCAACGCGAACGACGACGGAGCCGAGGATGGCCCAAGGCCGTTAACGAAGGGACACCTCACAGGGAGATCCCATGAAACCCGAAGCGAACGCCCAGGCCACCGCCAGCGACAGCCCGTTCATCCAGGGCCGCAACGCCCGCCTCTACGGCAAGCCGATCGACGATTGCCCCTACGCGGAGGGCTCGGAGGAGCGCACCGCCTGGCTGCAGGCCTACGAGGAGGCCACCGTCACGGACGCCGGCTGACCGAAAGGGCGGCCCGGGCGCACGCTTGACCTCCGCCGGGTTGCCGGGCTTCGTCGTCCGATCGCAGCCCGAGAGCCAAAGCGCCCATGTCCAAGCCTTCGTCCAAGACCGCCGAATCGTTCGGGGTCGCGACGCGCCTCGTCCATGCGGGGCGCGATCCGGCGGCGCAGCACGGGTTTGTCAACACGCCGATCTATCGCGGCTCCACCGTGCTGTACCCGACCTACGACGACATCGTGCACCGGCGCGGCCGCTACAATTACGGCACCAGCGGCACGCCGACGATGGACGCGCTGACCGATGCCTGGAGCGAGGTGGCGGGCGCTGCCGGCACGGTGGCGACGCCCTCGGGCCTGTGCGCGCTCACCGTCGCGCTGATGGCCTCGGTCTCGGCCGGCGACCACCTGCTCGTCACCGATTCCGCCTATCGCCCGACCCGGATCTTCTGCGACGGGCTGCTCGCCCGCTTCGGCGTCGAGACGACCTATTACGACCCGCTGGTCGGCGCCGGCATCGCCGGGCTGATGCGCGACAACACCAAGGCCGTGCTGGTCGAGGCGCCGGGCTCGCAGAGCTTCGAGATGCAGGACGTGCCGGCGATCGCCGACGCGGTCCACGCCCGCGGCGGCACCGTGATCATGGACAACACCTGGGCGACGCCGCTGCTGTTCCCGCCGCACGCGCGCGGCGTCGACATCGCCGTCGAGGCCGGGACCAAGTACCTCAGCGGCGGATCCGACCTGCTCCTCGGCCTGACCTCGGCCAACGCCGCGCATTTCCCGGCGGTGCGGCGGACCTTCGACCAGATCGCCCCCTGCGCCGGCCCCGAGGACCTGTTCCTGGCGCTCCGCGGCCTGCGCACCATGAACCTGCGGCTGCGCGAGCACGGCCGCGCCGGCCTCGAGATGGCGCGCTGGCTGCAGGAGCGGCCGGAGGTGCTGCGCGTCCTCCATCCCGGCCTGCCCGAGGATCCCGGCCACGCGATCTGGAAGCGCGACTTCTCCGGCGCATCGGGCCTGTTCGGCGTGGTCCTCGAGCCCGTCTCGGAGACCGCCGTCGCCGCGATGCTCGACGGCCTGGAGCTGTTCGGGATGGGCTTCTCCTGGGGCGGCTTCGAAAGCCTCGTCATTCCCTTCGACTGCAGGCCCTACCGCACGGCGACGCAGTGGGCCCCCGGCGGTCCCGCCCTGCGCTTCCACATCGGGCTCGAGGACGTCGCGGACCTGAAGGCCGATCTCGACGCCGGGTTCGCGCGGTTGCGGGCGGCGGCCTGAGGCGCCCTCACGGCACCCGCCATTCGCCCCGCCACCCTTCCCCGTCGCGGCGCCAGCCGGCGCGGCGATGGCCGCGGCGGTCGAGGTAGAGGAAGTCGAGGGCGTCGGCGCGGACGAGGACGGCGGCGAAGTTCGGGCGGCCGACGGTCAGCGCCGCCGCCTCGTCGGGCACCGCGTAGCCGCCGCCGGCATCGAGCGCGGTGCCGGGCGCGGGCGCGATGCCGTAGCAGACCCGGCTCATCGCCCGCGAGCCGTCCCAGGCCGCGTCCGCCACGGCATCGTCGACGTGGAGACCCGCGCTGCCCTCGATCCGGATCTGGATCTTCGCCGCGCGGTCGTAGGCGTGGAGCGCACAGGCCGGGTTGGCCGCGACCTCGGCCGCCTTGTCCGAGCGGCGGTCGCAGTGGAAGCGCAGGGTGCCGGTCGCGGCATCGGCCTCCCGCAGCACCACCGTGCGGCTGCGCGGGCGGCCCGCCTGGTCCAGCGTCGCGAAGCTCGGGGCGTGGAACGCGCTCCGTCCCTGCGCGACCCCGTCCGCCAGCAGCCGCCACGCTTCGGCGAAGGCCGCGTCGAGGTCGTCGTGGAACGGCGGGAGCGGGTGGCGGGCATCGTCCTGTGGCATCGGGCTCCGAACGGCGCGTGGGTGGGGCGAGACGAGCACGGGCGCGACGGGGGATCAAGCGCGGCATCGCGGTGTCGCGCGCTTAACGCTGTGGTGCCAAAACTAGGCGTCGTGTCCTAGTATGCCTTGACGCGTTCCTAACATGCATTACCCATTGTGCACCGCGTCGACGAGAGCCGCGCGGCTTCCGCTCTCAGATGAGACGTCGACGCTATGCCGTGGATGATGGTTCTGCTGTTCGGGCTGCCCTGCGCCCTCGGTTTCCTCTGCCTCTACGCCGATCGGCATCTCGCCCGGTTCTCCGAGTCCCACGACGACCTTTGGAAGCTGCCGCGGCCGTCTTCGCTGCAGCGCTGATCCCCGAGCGGACCCGGCTGCGACGCGCCAGGGCTCGGTCCGGCACCGGCCTCGGGCCGGTCGGCTCGGGCGCGGGAATGCCGGTTCAGCCCGCCTTGGTTTCGGTTCCGCGCCGGTTGCGGAAGATCAGGGCGAGGTTGCGCAGGTAGATCCCGGTCGAGAGGCCCTGGCCGATGATGATCACCGGCTCGCGGCGCACGAAGCCGTAGACCAGGGTCATGATTCCGCCGGCGATCGACAGGAACCAGAACGACAGCGGGATCACGCTCCGTCCCGCCCGCTCGCTGGCGATCCATTGCAGGATGAAGCGCGAGCCGAAGACCAGCTGCGCGACGATGCCGAAGACCAGCCAGAAGTCGAACCGCGTCACGAACACGTCGTAGAAGTAGTCCGGCAGGTCTCGCGCCAACTGGATCAGCATCGGAATCAGACCTCGGTGACGGCGGGCGTCGGACGCTTGCGGCGGATCAGCCACCACACGCCGGCCAAGTCGAGCAGGCCGACCCAGAGGCGGTCGAACAGCCCGTAGTTCGAGACGCCGGTGAAGCGCGGGCGGTCGACCACGTCGCGGTGCACGATCGCGAAGCCCTCGCGCACCACGAGCGCCGGCATGAAGCGATGGAGGGCGTCGAAGTACGGCAGGCGCAGGTAGACCGCGCGGCGGAAGACCTTGAGGCCGCAGCCGGTGTCGCGGGTGGAATCGTTGAGGATCCGCCCGCGCACGCCGTTGGCGATGCGGGACTGGATCATCTTGAAGCGCCCGTCCTTGCGGCCCTTGCGCTGCCCCTGGGCGAGGCCCGTCCCCTCGCCCGCCTGCTCCAGCGCCGCCACCAGGACGGGGATGAAGGCCGGGTCGTTCTGGCCGTCGCCGTCGAGCGTCGCGACGATCGGGCCGGCGGCCGCCGCGACCCCGCTGCGCACCGCCGCC
>NZ_VRVH01000212.1:0-8007 GCF_008040095.1 Methylobacterium sp. WL6
CGCGCTACCTCGCCGTGGTGCAGAGCGGCGGCGCGCTGCCCGCCCTCGTGCTGCGGATCGACACGGCGACGGGCACCGCCGAGGTGCGCCCGGTGGGCGCCGAGACCCCGTCCGGCAAGAGCCTCGAGCTCTGGTACATCGGCTCCGGGGCGTCCCCCAAGGCGATCGGCCTCGTCGGCGCCTCGGCGACCCGGATCGCCCTGCCGGCGGAGACCGCGGCGAGCGGGCTCATCGCCGTGACGGTGGAGCCGCCGGGCGGATCGCCGAACGGCGCCCCGACGGGGCCGGTGGTCTATTCCGGCACGCTGATCCGCGAGTGAGGCGGGCATCCGCGTGACCCGACCCCGATGACCGATGCCGGAACGAGGAACACCCCGGACCTCGCGGCCCGGGGTGTTCCTCGTCGTGCCGCGCGCCGGCGCCTCGGCCGGAGCGCGGCGGCCGCGATCAGGGCTGCAGCACGCCGTTGATGACGTGGATGACGCCGTTCGACTGCATCACGTTGGCGATGGTGACGGTGGCGGTGTTGCCCTTGGCATCGGTCACGTAGACCTTCTTGCCCTTGGACGTGACCACCAGGGGATCGCCCTCGACGGTCTTGAGCTGGGCCTCGCCGCCGCCCTTCTTGACCTCGGCCATCAGCTCCTTGGCGGTGTAGACGCCCGGGACGACGTGGTAGGTCAGGATCTTGGTGAGCGTGGCCTTGTTCTCGGGCTTCACCAGCGTCTCCACCGTGCCGGCCGGGAGGCGGGCGAAGGCGGCGTTGGTCGGGGCGAACACGGTGAACGGGCCCGGGCCCGACAGGGTGTCGACGAGGCCGGCGGCCTTCACCGCGGCCACGAGCGTGGTGTGATCCTTGGAGTTGACCGCGTTCTCGACGATCGTCTTGTTGGCATACATCGGCGCGCTGCCGACCATCGGGTTCTTGGCGAAGGCCGCGACCGGCGCGGCGCCGAGGGCGAGCGCGAGGGCGAAGGTGGCGAAGCGGGAAGCGTGATGCTGCGTCATGGGGTATCCTGACCGTTCGTAGGGCCCCGGTGCGCGGGGCTACGGGCGGCCTTACGGAGCCTCGCACGGAAAGGTTTCGGGCGGGATCGATTCCGGTCGCGCACCGGGCACGGCGTCGTCCGAAACGTAGAAAAACCGCCCGGTCCTCGCGGACCGGGCGGTTTCTGCTTCGACCTCGGTCGGCGGCGGATCCTGCCGGACCCGCCGCGTCTCCCGGCCTCAGTACTTGCGCATCAGGGGCACCGGCGCGGCGGCGGCGGCCTGCGCCGTGTAGAGCGGCGCAATGATGCGGAACCAGCCGCGGGTCTCGTCGGCGAAGGCGCCGACGCCGCGATCGGCGACCGTACGCGTCACGAACACCTGAGCCTTGAACGCGCCGAAGTCGTAACCGACGAGGCCACCGGCCGCGAACGTGCCCTGACGCTGATAGGCCGCAAAGGCTGCGCCGCGGTTCCGGTTGATCGGAAGGTCGGTGAAGCCGTAGGCCACGGCGCCGATCTCGAACTTGCCGAAGGTCTTGGTCGCCGTCAGGTCGAGGTAGAGGCCGTCGGCGTTCACGATCGGGCCCAGCGCGGCAAACTGACCGCCGAAGCGGGCCGCGTCGTCGACGTAGAAGATGTGCGTCAGGGCCGCGGTTAGGTTGTAGCCGTCGCCGGTGTACGAGATCGCGCCGGTGTTGCGGATCGAGGTGGAGGCGTTCTGCGGCAGCACCGGGGTGCAGCCAGCGGTCAGCGTGCCGTTGCAGAGCGAGCCGCGGTCGCCGACGCCGATGTAGGCGCCGACGAGGTAGGCGGTGCTGATCTTGTTGCCGAGATCCCAGGCGAAGATGTTGCCGATGAAGGGGTTGTAGAAGTAGCTCTGGTCCTGGTTCGGGACGCCGGCCGCGTTGTTCGTGCCCACGAACACCGACGGGACCGCGATCACCGGCATGATGCTCGCGCCGAGGACCTTGAAGCCGGTCGACCAGACCAGGATCGGCACGTTGACGCCGACGTCCGGGCTGTTGCGCGCGTCGCCGCGGCCGGTGCTGAACGTGTTGATCGCGTAGACGCCTTCCGGCAGCGGGCCGTAGGCGAGACCGACCTGCTCGCCGGGCTGCGTGGACGGCGTCGCCTGAACGGTGGTGCTCATGCCGACGGTGAGGGCGACCGCACCTGCGGCAAGCCAGGTCTTCATCATTTTCTCGTTCCTTCCCAAGGATTTCCGAACTTCGTCCCGCCGCCTCTGCACTACCTTGCCGGTCTGCCGTCTGCGCGGCTCCCGTGCGAGATGTGCCAAGCGCCCCCTACGAAGCCGGCCCGTGTCTCAACGCTGATAACTATTCTACAGAGCGCTTGGGAAAGACAGTGGAATGCCTCGTATCTGGACAGCGAGAGCCGAACCGTTGCCCAAATGCCTCAACCTTGCTGCGGTGCGGCGGCCGAGCGACGGTCGCAGAAATTGCATTCGAAGAAGCCGGATTCGGCAGAATAGCGCATCCGTTTCAGGCTCTTGTCGGGGGAAGCGTAGCGGGAGGATTCGGCAAGCCCGGCGGGACCGATCGCCATCCCGGGGGGACGTCCCGGCCCGCGCCGGCGGGCTCCGAAAGTCCCGATCGGACGGTCGGGCCGTGCCCGGACGGGCGGATCGGCCGCGAGACAGGCCGAATCGGACGCCGACGCGGCGCGACCGCTCGGCAGATCTTGCCGAGCGGATGTCCCCATCGCCGGGAGGCGGAAGGGCGCGGCGCGCCTACTCCGCGGCCGGCCGCGCCACCGCCGCCCGCGAAGCGGCCGGCTTCGCCGCGGGGCGGCGGGCGAGCACGTCGCGCAGGAAGCGCCCGGTATGGCTCGCCGTCGACGCGGCGATCTGCTCGGGCGTCCCCTGGGCGACGACCACGCCGCCGCCGTCGCCGCCCTCCGGGCCCATGTCGATCACCCAGTCGGCGGTCTTGATGACCTCGAGGTTGTGCTCGATCACCACCACCGTGTTGCCCTGGTCGACGAGCTCGTGGAGCACCTCCATCAGCTTGGCGACGTCGTGGAAGTGCAGGCCGGTGGTCGGCTCGTCGAGGATGTAGAGGGTGCGGCCGGTCGAGCGCTTCGACAGCTCCTTCGAGAGCTTGACCCGCTGCGCCTCGCCGCCCGACAGCGTCGTCGCCTGCTGCCCGACGCTGACGTAGTCGAGCCCGACGCGCTTGAGCGTCTCCATCTTCTCGCGGATCGTCGGCACCGCCTTGAACAGGTCGGCGGCCTCCTCGACGGTCATGTCGAGCACGTCGGCGATGGACTTGGCGCGGTACTTCACCTCCAGCGTCTCGCGGTCGTAGCGCTTGCCCTTGCACACGTCGCAGGTGACGTAGACGTCGGGCAGGAAGTGCATCTCGATCTTAATGACGCCGTCGCCCGAGCACGCCTCGCAGCGGCCGCCCCGGACGTTGAACGAGAACCGGCCCGGCTGGTAGCCGCGGGCCTTGGCCTCGGGCAGGCCGGCGAACCAGTCGCGGATCGGGGTGAAGGCGCCGGTATAGGTCGCCGGGTTCGAGCGCGGGGTCCGCCCGATTGGCGACTGGTCGATGTCGATGACCTTGTCGAGGTGCTCCAGCCCTTCGAGCCGGTCGAAGGGCGCCGGATGCTCCAGCGCGCCGTTCAGGCGCTTGGCCACCGCCTTGTAGAGCGTGTCGATGATCAGCGTGGACTTGCCGCCGCCCGAGACGCCGGTGACGCAGGTGAAGGTGCCGAGCGGGATCTCGATGTCGACGTTCTTGAGGTTGTTGCCGCGGGCGCCGAACACCCCGAGCTTGCCCTTGCGCCCCTTCCGCCGCGCGGCCGGGGTCCGCACCGACTTCTCGCCGGTCAGGTACTTGGCGGTCAGCGAGTCGGGATGGGCCAGCACCTCCTCGGGCGTGCCCTGCGCGATGATCCGGCCGCCGTGGATGCCGGCGCCCGGCCCGACGTCGACCACGTAGTCGGCCTGGAGGATCGCGTCCTCGTCGTGCTCGACCACGATCACCGAGTTTCCGAGGTCGCGCAGGCGCTTCAGCGTGCCGAGCAGGCGCTCGTTGTCGCGCTGGTGCAGGCCGATCGACGGCTCGTCCAGCACGTAGAGCACGCCGGTGAGCCCCGAGCCGATCTGCGAGGCGAGGCGGATGCGCTGGCTCTCGCCGCCGGACAAGGTCCCCGAGCCGCGGGCCAGCGTCAGGTATTCGAGGCCGACGTCGACCAGGAACGACAGCCGGTCGCGGATCTCCTTCAGGATCCGCACCGCGATCTCGTTCTGCTTCTGCGTCAGCTTCTTCGGCAGCGCCGAGAACCAGCGGTGCGCCTCGCTGACCGAGAGCGCGGTGACCGCGCCGATATCCTCCATCGCGACCTTGACGGCGAGCGCCTCGATCTTCAGCCGCTTGCCGCCGCAGGCGGCGCACGGGGTCTCGCTCATGAAGCGCGAGATCTCGTCGCGCGCGGCGTCGCTCTCGGTCTCCTTGTAGCGGCGCTCGAGGTTGGGGATCACGCCCTCGAACGGCTTGTTGACGGCGTACTTGCGCATGCCGTCGTCGTAGTCGAAGCGGATCGACTGCTTGCCGGAGCCGTAGAGGATGATCGCGCGCGCCGCCTCGGGAAGCCGCGACCAGGCCAGGTCGGTCTTGAAGCCGTAATGCCGGGCGAGCGCGTCGAGCGTCTGCCCGTAATAGGGCGAGGTCGACTTCGCCCACGGGCCGATGGCGCCGCGCTTGAGGCTCAGGGCCTCGTCGGAGATCACCAGCTCGGCGTCGATCCGCATCTCGTGGCCGATGCCGCCGCAGGTCGGGCAGGCGCCGAACGGGTTGTTGAACGAGAACAGCCTAGGCTCGATCTCCGCGATGGTGAACCCCGAGACCGGGCAGGCGAAGCGCGATGAGAGGGTGATCTTCTCCCGGGTCTCGCCCTCCGGCACGTCGGCGAACTCGATGTCGGCGATGCCGTCGGCGAGCTCGAGCGCCGTCTCGAAGGAATCGGCGAGCCGGCTCGCGATGTCGGCCCGCACCACGATCCGGTCCACCACCACGTCGATGTCGTGCTTGAGCTTCTTGTCGAGCTTCGGCACGTCGTCGATCGGGTAGTACTCGCCGTCGATCCGCAGGCGCTGGAAGCCCTTCTTCTGGAACTCGGCGATCTCCTTACGGTACTCGCCCTTGCGGCCGCGGACCACGGGCGCGAGCAGGTAGAGCCGGCTCTTCTCGGGCAGCGCCAGGACGCGGTCGACCATCTGCTGCACGGTCTGGCTCTCGATCGGCAGGCCGGTGGCCGGCGAGTACGGGATGCCGACGCGGGCCCAGAGCAGGCGCATGTAGTCGTAGATCTCGGTGACGGTCCCCACCGTGGAGCGCGGGTTCTTCGAGGTGGTCTTCTGCTCGATCGAGATCGCCGGCGAGAGCCCGTCGATCTGGTCGACGTCGGGCTTGGACATCATCTCCAGGAACTGGCGCGCATAGGCCGAGAGCGACTCGACGTAGCGGCGCTGGCCCTCGGCGTAGATCGTGTCGAAGGCGAGCGACGACTTGCCGGAGCCCGAGAGCCCGGTGAACACCACGAGCTTGTCGCGCGGGATCGTCAGGTCGATGTTCTTCAGGTTGTGCTCGCGGGCGCCGCGCACCGAGATCACCCGCCGGTCGCGCTCCGCCGGCGTCTCCCGGTCGAACAGGCGCTCGAGCTTCGCGTCGACACCGGCCTCGGCCTCGACCGCCCGCGCGGCCGGGTTCGCCTTCGCGGGCTTCCGGGCGGGCGGCGCTTTCGCGGCGGGCGTCTTGGCAGCAGGCGTCTTATCGGCAGCAGGCGTCTTGTTGCCAGCAGGCGTCTTGGCGGCGACGGCTTTGGCCATGGCGGGGGCGGTCTTTCGAGGCGTCGACACGGGCGGGATCCGGCGATCGCGAAAGCGACCGCCGCGCCGGGTCATGTCGTCCGTCCGAAGCCTTCGGCAAGGTGCGGCGGGCGGGACGCAGGCCCGGCATGCTCGCGTGTCTGCTAGAACGAAACGCGTACGTGGGCAACTCGGCCCTTGTTCCGCGACGCGTCCGGCCCTGCGGCCACCCGCATTTTTTCGCTGCGCCGGCCCCGTTCGGGGGGCGGCCGACGACCAGGATCACCGCGCGCCCGTGCCGGGCGCGCGGCCCCGGCGGGATTACTGCATCGCCTTCATCGCCGCCTCGGACGAGGAGGCCTTCGGGTTGGCCTTGCAGTAGGCGCGCATCTTCGCGTCCATCGCGGCCGCCTGCGGGTCGGCGGCGATCATCGCCTTGTCGGCGGCGCTCATCGAGGCCTGCGCCTGCGCGTCGGCCTTGAGATAGTCGGCGCAGGACATGTCGCCGGTCTGGGCCCGGTCGGCGGCGAGGCCGGCGATCAGCAGGCTCGCGGCGAGGATGGTACGGATCATGATGGCCTCCCAAGGGTACGCCCGGCGTCGTCGCGGCCGACCCGCCGCGCGCGCTCTCGGCGCCTCGTGATAGGGCGGCGCCGGGCGCGGCGTCTTGATCGGGCGTCCGGAATGCATGCCGCCGCGTCCCGATCCGTCGGCGGGATCGCGGATCTTCGCGCAGGTCCGGAAGTCGTGCCCGGGGGTCGCCCCGACGACGCGTCCGCATCGCCCGCCGATGTCCTGGTGTCCGGGTCCGCGAATACGCTGCCGACGGGCTCCCGTCGTTGAAGATCGCGCCCGCGACGATCGAACAGCGCATCGACCTGTGATGGCAACAGCGTCTTTACCCGTTGTAGCGCAGTCGTCCGTATCGACGCGGTGCGAAGACTTGGGATGCGTGGGCGAATGAAGACCGGTGTTCCGATGTCCTTGCGGGGACGCATCGTGGCGGTGGCGCTGGCGCCCTGCCTCGCCTTCGCTGCGGTGGCCGGTGTCGCGATCTCCGACCGGATGGCGCAGCGCGCCGAGATGGTCCAGGTCGAGGACCTTGTCGGCCTCGCCTCGCGGATCAGCGCCTTCGCGCACGAGGGCCAGCGCGAGCGCGGCGCCTCCAGCCTGTTCCTCGCCTCGAAGGGATCGCAGTTCAAGGCGAAGCTGGTCGCGCAGCGCGCCCGCACCGACGCCGCGCGCCAGGGCCTCGCCGCCGCCGTCACGGCCGGCGCGGCGGCCTACGGCCCCGCCTTCACCCGCAAGGCCAACGCCTTCGCGCAGGCGCTCGACGGCCTGGACGCGCAGCGCAACGCCGTCGACGCGCTGAAGCCGACGGCGCCCCAGGCGGCCGCCGCCTATACCGGTCTGATCGGCGAAGGCCTCGGGCTGGTCCGCGCCCTGTCGGGCGTGATCGGCCCCGTCGGGATCGCCAACCACGCCGCCTCCTACGCCGCCTTCTTGACGATGAAGGAATATGCCGGCCAGGAGCGTGCCGCCGCCTCCGCCGCCTTCGCCGCCGGCAGCCTCGACCTCGCCGGGATCCGCCGCCTCGCCACCCTCCAGGCCGACCAGGCCACCTACGAGGGCCTGTTCCGGACCCGGGCGGAGCCGGCGCAAGGAGCCCTGCTCGATGCCGCGGAGGCCACCGCCCCGGCGCGGGAGGTGGCGCGCCTGCGCAAGGTCGCCCTCGAGACCATGCCCGGCGAGGCCCTGGCCTTCCGCGACGCCCCGCTCTGGTTCCGCCTCGCGACCCAGCGCATCGACGGCCTCAAGGCGGTCGAAGACCACCTCACCGCCGACCTCGCCGCGGAGGCCGGCGGCGTTCGCGCGACGGCCGAACGGGCGCTCGCGATCTGGTCGGGGGCGGCGCTCGCGATCTTCCTGCTGACGGGCGCTCTCGCCTTCGGCCTCGGCACCGCGGTGGCCCGGCCGCTGATCCGGATGTCGCGGGCGCTCACCGCCATCGGCCGCGGCGACGACGACGTGGCGATTCCCCAGGGCGGCCCGATCGAGGTCCGCGCCATCGCCGCCGCGGCGATCGAGTTCCGCGACAACGTCGCCGAGCGCCGCCGCCGCCGCGCGGCGCAGGAGCGGATGTCGGCCGACGCCGAGCTGGCCCGGCGCGCGGCGGCGCTCGAG
>NZ_VRVH01000213.1:0-7949 GCF_008040095.1 Methylobacterium sp. WL6
CCGCCGAGGACGCGCTCGCCGCGGCCCGGCGCTTCCGCGCGGCGGCGTTCTCCGCGATCCTGATCGACACCGCGCCGCGCCCGCAGGATTCGGCGCGCGCCCTGGCCGAGGCGATGGGCGCCCGCTATCTCCCGTTGCCGCAGGCCGACGCCCGCAAGCTCAGCGCCGCGGTGCAGGCGGCGGGCGCGGCGGCGTGACGGCTCGCATCGGCAGGTCCTTCAGGAAACCAGGTCCTTCAGGAAACCATGACACGCATGTCCGAGGACCGCCCGGACTGGGAGCGCGACGGGCGCGACTGGCCGCATCGCGACGCCAGCCGCTTCGTCGAGGCTTCCGGCCTGCGCTGGCACGTGCAGGCGATGGGGCCGGCCGACGCCCCCGTGCTGCTCCTCGTCCACGGGACGGGCGCGGCGACGCATTCCTGGCGCGGGCTGATGCCAGCCTTGGCCGGGCGCTTCCGCGTGATCGCGCCGGACCTGCCCGGCCACGGCTTCACCGATCCGCTGCCGGCCGGCCGCCTGTCGCTTCCCGGCATGGCGTCCGCCCTGGCCGACCTGACGACGCAGCTCGACGTGAGGCCGGTCGTGGCGGTCGGCCATTCGGCGGGCGCCGCGATCCTGGCCCGGACCTGCCTCGACGCGCGGCTATCGCCGAGGCTGCTGGTGGCGCTGAACGGCGCCCTCAAGCCGTTCCCAGGTCTTGCCTCGATCCTGTTCCCAAGCATGGCGCGGATGCTGTTCCTCAATCGGATGACGCCGAAGATCTTCGCCTGGACGGCGGACCGCGCCGCGGTGCAGCGGCTGATCCAGGGCACCGGCTCGCGCATCGACCCCGTCGGGCTCGACCTCTATCGCCGCCTGTTCCGGAAGCCCGCCCACGTCGCCGGAGCGCTCGGCATGATGGCGAACTGGAACCTCGACGCCCTCGACCGCGCGCTGCCGCGGCTCGGCGTCCGCACGCTGCTCGTCGTCGGCTCCGACGACAAGGCGGTCGCGCCCGACACCGCCTTCGCGGTGCGCGACCGCCTGCCCGATGCCCGCGTCGAGCTGATGCGCGGCCTCGGCCATCTCGCGCACGAGGAAGCGCCCGAGCGCGTCGCCGCAGCGATCCTCGCGGAGTTCGACGCCCTGACCGCAGCCGAGGCGCCGCGGTCCACCTGAGCCTCAGAAAGGCCCTTGCCTGAGGTCGGCAATCGACCTTAGTGTCAAACTATGTTGACACTCGATGCGTCGGTACCGTTGACACCTGCGGATCGCCGGCCCCACGCCGTCGTCGTGGGCAGCGGCTTCGGCGGGCTCGCCGCCGCGATCCGCCTCGGCGCCCGCGGCTACCGGGTCACGGTGCTGGAACGGCTCGACAAGCCGGGCGGCCGGGCCCGCGTCCACCGGCAGGACGGCTTCACCTTCGATGCCGGCCCGACCATCGTCACCGCGCCGTTCCTGTTCGAGGAACTCTGGACGCTGTGCGGGCGCCGCATGGCGGACGACGTCACCCTGGTGCCGATGCGGCCCTACTACCGCATCCGGTTCGACGATGGCGCCACCTTCGACTATTCCGGCGACCTGGCCGCCATGCGGGCGGAGGTCGCCAAGTTCTCGCCCGCCGACGTCGCCGGCTACGAGCGCTTCATGGCGCAGAGCGAGGCGATCTTCCGCGTCGGCTTCGAAGAGCTCGGCCACGTGCCCTTCGGCCGGATCCGGGACATGCTGCGGATCGCGCCGGACCTCGTGCGGCTCGGCGGCCACCGCAGCGTCTACGACGTGGTAGCGAAGTACATCCGCGACGAGCGCCTGCGGACCATCTTCAGCTTCCACCCGCTGCTGATCGGCGGCAGCCCGTTCCGGGCGAGCGCGATCTACTGCCTGATCGCCCATCTCGAGCGGCGCTGGGGGGTGCACTTCGCCATGGGCGGCACCGGCCGCCTCGTCGACGGCCTCGTCGGCCTGATCGCGGGGCAGGGGGGCGCCCTGCACTGCGACGCGGAGGTCGCCGAGATTACCGTCGCCCGCGGCGCGGCCACCGGCGTGCGCCTGGCCGACGGCACGACGATCGCCGCCGACATCGTCGTCTCGAACGCCGATTCCGCCCACACCTACCGCAATCTGGTCCCGGCATCGGCCAGACGGCGCTGGACCGATCGCAAGGTCGACAAGGCCCATTCCTCCATGGGCCTGTTCGTCTGGTACTTCGGAACGAAGCGGAAATATCCGGACGTCGCCCACCACACCATCCTGATGGGGCCGCGCTACCGCGCGCTGATCGACGACATCTTCCGCAGGAAGCACCTCGCCGACGACTTCTCGCTCTATCTCCACCGGCCGACCGAGACCGACCCGATGCTGGCGCCGCCGGGATGCGACGCGTTCTACGTGCTCTCGCCGGTGCCGAACCTCGCCGGCGGCCAGGATTGGGCGGCGATCGCCGAGCCCTACCGCCGGCGCATCGAGGCGTCCCTCGAGGCGACCGTGCTGCCGGGCCTCTCGGCCGAGCTCATCACCTCGAAGGTGACGACGCCGCAGGATTTCCGCGACGATTTCCTGAGCTTCCGCGGCTCCGGCTTCGGGCTGGAGCCGGTGCTGACGCAATCGGCGTGGTTCCGTCCGCACAACGCGTCGGAAGACGTGCGCAACCTGTTCCTCGTCGGCGCCGGAACCCATCCCGGTGCCGGCCTGCCCGGCGTCCTGTCCACGGCCCGCGTCCTCGATACGGTGGTTCCCGATGCGCGCGTCTTCGCCTGAGTCGCTTCCGGCCGCGTTCCTGGCCGCCCTGCGCCCGGCCTCGTCGCACGCGTCGGAGGCCGACCACGCCGCCTGCCGCGCCGCGATCCGGGCGGGGTCGCGCAGCTTCTACGCCGCCGCGCACCTGCTGCCGCCGCGCGTCCGGCGCGCGGCCTACGGGCTCTACGCCTTCTGCCGGTTGTCGGACGATCTCGTCGACGACGCGAAGGCCGGCGCGGCGCCCGGGGCGGTGCTTCGGCTCGATGCGCGGCTCGCGCGCATCCATGCCGGCCACCCCGCCGACCATGCCGCCGACCGGGCGCTCGCCGACGTCGTCGCCGACCACGCGATCCCGCAGGCGCTGCCGGCGGCGTTGCTCGAAGGCCTCGCCTGGGACTCCGAAGGGCGGCGCTACGCGACCTTGAGCGCGCTCTGCGCCTACGCCGCCCGCGTCGCGGCCTCCGTCGGCGCGACGATGACGCTGATCATGGGCGTGCGCGATGCCGACGTGCTGGCGCGGGCCTGCGACCTCGGCGTGGCGATGCAGCTCACCAACATCGCCCGCGACGTCGGCGAGGATGCGCGGGCCGGCCGCCTCTACCTGCCGCTCGACTGGCTCGATGAGGCCGGCATCGATCCGGACGCGTTCCTGGCCGAGCCGGTCGCGACGGACGCGCTGCGCGACGTGGTCGCCCGGCTACTCGCCGCCGCGGACGTGCTCTACGCCCGCTCGGAGGCCGGCATCGGCAGCCTGCCGCTCGCCTGCCGTCCGGCGATCCGGGCCGCGCGCCTGATCTATGCCGAGATCGGTACGGAGATCGTCCGGAACGGGTTCGACAGCGTCACCCGGCGCGCCCGCGTCGGGGCGGGGCGCAAGCTGCAGCTGCTCGCCCGCGCCGCGCTGCCGCTCGGTGGCGGCACCGAGCGCGACGCGCCGAGCCTGCCCGAGACCGCCTACCTCATCGAGGCCGTGCCGACGCGCACGCCCTTGGCCCGCCCCTGGTGGGACATCCCGGGCCAGGCGGTGCGGGTGCTCGAGATGATTGAGGCGTTGCGCGAGCGTGAGGCGACGGGGCGCGAGCCGGCGTGAGCGACCCGCTCTTCGCCGCCTTCGACATCGGGCTGGTCTTCGCGCTCGCCCTCGGGCTGGCGATCTGGCAGCTCGTCGCGCTCAGGCGCGGCATCCGGCGGGACCGCGCGGCGGCGAAGGTGGACCGCGGAGAGTAGCATCACCGACGGTTATTCCATCCGCGCTTTCCCTCCCCCCTCTGCGGGGGGAGGGAAGAGGCGCAAACCACACCGCCCCGGTTCACGCCATCGACGTCAGGATGCCCGGCCGGCGGCCGTTCCGCCGAGGTGGAACACCCGGTGGGGCACCAGCTCGCCGCGCTCGACGTCGCCCACCGCGACGAGGATGCCGCCGCAGGTCGCGAAGATCTTGCCCTCGACCGGCGCGTCGCGGCCGCGCAGGATCACCGACTGGCCGCGCATCAGGCGCATCGCCATGTCGCGCGAGACCGAGACGGAGGGGATCGCGTCGAGGGCGGTCTCGACCGGCATCAGGTGGGCGAGGCTGCCCTCGGGCCCGGCGGCGTCAAGCCCGGCGACGTTGCAGGAATCGGCCTCCGCGAACGGCCCGACCCGGGTGCGGCGCAGGGCCGAGACGTGGCCGCGGCAGCCGAGCATGCGCCCGAGGTCGCGCGCGAGCGCCCGCACGTAGGTGCCCTTGCCGCACTCGGCCTCGATCACCGTGCGGTCGGTCTCGTGCTCGACCACCGCGAGGCGATCGATCTGGACGGGACGCGCCACCAGCTCGACCACCTCGCCGTCGCGGGCGAGGTCGTAGGCGCGCTCGCCCTGGATCTTGATCGCCGAGTAGCGCGGCGGCACCTGCTCGATCGCGCCGACGAAGCTCGGCAGGGCGGCCTCGACCGCCGCGCGGGTCGGGCGGTCCTCGCTCGTCGCCACCGGGCGGCCCTCGGCGTCGTCGGTGTCGGTCTCGATGCCCCAGCTCACGGTGAAGCGGTAGGCCTTGCGGCCGTCCATCACGAAGGGGACGGTCTTGGTGGCCTCGCCGAGCGCGATCGGCAGGATCCCGGATGCCAGCGGATCGAGGGTGCCGGCATGCCCCGCCTTCTTGGCGTTGAAGGCGCGCTTCACCACCGCGACCGCGTGCGTCGAGGTCATACCGACGCCCTTGTCGAGGATGACCCAGCCCGACACGTCGCGCTTCTTCGGCCGGTCGGGCCGCGGACCGCCGCGGGACGGGCGACGGCCCTCCTCGCTGCGGCGCTCGCCCGAAGACGGCATCTCGGGCGCGGAGACCGGATGCTCGGAGGTCAGGACGTCGTTCATGGAAACCTCGGTCGGCATCATGCTTTTTTACGTCAATCGGCGAAACGGAATCTGGATCGGTGCGCGCCCGCCTGCCGGTGCCGCGCCGCGATGGCGTCTTCGATCGGGTCGGGGCCGGCCCTCACGGGCGCCCCCCGCCGACCTCCGCGTCGTCCTCGTCCGGCACTCCCTTGTCGAGGTCGCGCTGGACGCGCTCGTTGCGCAGCAGCGCGTCGATCCGCGCGGCCTCGTCGAACGTGTCGTCGCGCAGGAAGCGCAGCTCGGGGGCGAATTTGAGGTTCACCCGCCGGGCCACCTCCTGCCGGAGCGCCTTGCGGTTGCGCTCGAGCGCGGCGATCACCGGCGCCTCGTCCATGCCGCCGAGCGGCATCACGTAGGCGGTGGCGAGCTTGAGGTCGGGCGACATCCGAACTTCCGGCACGGTCACCACGTGGGTGCCGAGGACCGGATCCTGGATGTCGCCGCGCTGGAGCACCTCGGCCAGCGCGTGGCGCACGAGCTCGGCGACGCGCTGCTGGCGCTGGGTGGGGCCGTTCGGGTTGGGTTTCTGAGCCATGGTCTTCTGCGGTCCGGCACCGGGTCGTCGAGCAGACGAGGCAGGACTGGAGTACGAAAAAAGACGGCCGCGGCAGGAGCCGCGGCCGCCGTGTCGATGCGCTGTCGAACGCGATCAGAGCGTGCGGCGGATCTCTTCGACCCGGTAGCACTCGATGGTGTCGCCGGCGCGCATGTTCTCGAAGTTCTCGAACGCCATGCCGCAATCCTGGCCCGACGTGACTTCCTTCACGTCGTCCTTGAAGCGCTTCAGAGTCGAGAGCTTGCCCTCGTGGATCACCACGCTGTCGCGGATCAGGCGGACATGGGCGCCGCGCTGGACCACGCCGTCGGAGACGCGGCAACCGGCGACCTTGCCGACCTTCGAGACCTCGAAGATCTCCTGGATGAAGGCTTCGCCCAGGCGCTCCTCGCGGAGCGTCGGAGGCAGCATGCCCGACAGGGTCGCTTTGATGTCGTCCACGAGGTCGTAGATGATGTTGTAGTAGCGGATCTCGACGTCGTTGCGCTCGGCGAGCTCCCGCGCTTCCTTGTGGGCACGGATGTTGAAGCCGATCACCACCGCCTTAGAGGCGGTCGCGAGGGTCACGTCCGACTCGGTGATGCCGCCGACGCCGGCGAGCAGGATCCGGGCCGAGACCTCGTCGTTGCCGAGCTTCTCCAACGCGCCCGAGATCGCCTCGACCGAGCCCTGCACGTCGCCCTTGATGATGACGGGCAGCTCCTTGCGGCCGGCGCCTTCCTTCAGGTCGCGCATCATGTCGACGAGCGAGCGGTTGGCGCCGCCGGTGCGGGCGTTCTGGCGCTCGCGCTTCGTCCGGGCACGATACTCCGTGACCTCGCGGGCGCGGGCCTCGCTCGGCACCACGATCACGCGGTCGCCGGCATCCGGCGTGCCGTTGAAGCCGAGGACCTCCACCGGGACCGACGGTCCCGCGTACTGGATGTTCTCGCCCTGGTCGTCGATGAGCGCGCGGACGCGGCCCCATTCGGCGCCGGCGACGACGATGTCGCCGGTGAACAGGGTGCCGCGCTGCACGAGCACGGTCGCGACGGGGCCGCGGCCGCGATCGAGCTTGGCCTCGATGACCGTGCCCTCGCCGTCGCGCTTCTCGTTGGCGCGCAGGTTCATGATCTCGGCCTGCAGCTGCAGGCCCTCGAGCAGGTCGGGCAGGCCGTCGCCGGTCTTGGCCGAAACCTCGAACTCCAGCGTCTCGCCGCCCATCGACTCGACCTGGATGTCGTGCTGGAGCAGCTCGGTGCGGACCCGCTGCGGGTTCGCCTCGGGCTTGTCGATCTTGTTGATCGCCAGGATCAGCGGAACGCCCGCCGCCTTGGCGTGCTGGATCGCCTCGATCGTCTGGGGCATCACGCCGTCGTCGGCCGCCACCACGAGCACGACGATGTCCGTCACCTTGGCGCCGCGGGCGCGCATGGAGGTGAAGGCTGCGTGGCCGGGGGTGTCGATGAAGGTGATCATGTCGCCCGACGGCGACGCGACCTGGTAGGCGCCGATGTGCTGGGTGATGCCGCCGGCCTCGCCCTCGACCACGTTCTCCTTGCGGATCGCGTCGAGGAGCGACGTCTTGCCGTGGTCGACGTGGCCCATGATCGTGACGACCGGGGGACGGGGATCGAGATCCTCGTCGAGATCCGGCTCGTCGGAGGTCAGGCCCTCTTCCACGTCCGACTCGGCGACGCGGCGCACGGTGTGGCCCATCTCCTCGGCGATGAGCTGCGCCGAATCCGAATCGATCACGTCGGTGATCTTGTGGATCTCGCCCTGCTTCATCAGCAGGCGGATCACGTCGACCGCCCGCTCCGACATGCGGTTGGCGAGCTCCTGGATCGTGATCGTCTCCGGGATCGTCACCTCACGCGACAGCTTCTCCTTCTGCTCGACCTGCCGGCTTCCGCTCATGCGCTGCTGGCGACGGCGGAAGGAGGCGATCGAGCGGGTGCGCTCGTCCTCGCCGGACGTCGCTGTCGCGATGGTCAGGCGGCCGCGGTTGCGGTCGCCGCCGGGCTGCTTGGGCGTCTTCGGCGGCGTGATGATCTTCAGCGGCATGCCGGGACGGCGGATAACGCGCTTGGTCTCGCTCTCGTCCTCGTTCGCCGCCGGGCGGCCGGCCGGACGCGCAGCGGTCCCCGCGGGCCGTGCCGCGGTGGTCGGGCTCGCGCTCTTCTCGGGCTCGGGCGCCGGGGCGGGGCGCGCCATGAAGTTCAGGTTCTGCGGCTTGCGCACGTCCGCGGTGATGGTCTTGCGCGGCTCGGCCGGGGTCGGACGCGCGGTCAGCGGCGGCCGTGCGGCGGCCGGCGCAG